>NZ_UGQM01000002.1 GCF_900454025.1 Mycolicibacterium gilvum
TTCGAGGGTGCAACTGTTCCGGTCTGCGCCTTTGTTCTTCGCCGCGGGCGGTTTGACCATATCGGCGCCTTTGTACGCCTCGCGGACTTCGTCGGGCCCGCCGTTCAGGGGCCCAAGGCCCGTGACGTAATTCAGGCCGATCGCTTGCGGCGCGCGGGCGAGGCAAGCGGCGGCATGGAACGCCATCTATACAGGATCGCGACCTCGGAGCTTGCCAAGGTACCCGGGACGCCGATTGCGTACTGGCTTTCCGACGCTATGCGTGCCGCGTTCGCGAAGGGGCGCCCATTGCGAGATGGCGCCGAGCCTCGAAAGGGGATGGACACCGGCGACAACGCCAGATTCTTGCGGGGTTGGTGGGAGGTATCACGCTCAAAAACGTCGTTAACTGAGTTCAGGTCTGGTTACTGGCTTCCGTATAACAAGGGAGGTGGCTTCCGTCGTTGGTACGGCTACCGCGAGTTCCTCGTCGACTGGCGTAACGGTGGATCGGAGATGCGAACCCGCAGCGGCGCAAGGTATTTTGGTCGGGAAGGTTGGACATGGGGAACAGTGACTTCCGGTGGTTTCTCGATTCGGTATACACCGGCGGGCGCGGCCTTCGATAACGGAGGCTGCACGCTGTTCTCCCAGAGCGATCTGTCGGTGGCAGCTCTAATTCTGAACTCGACCACCGCTGATTCGATCCTTGCGGCTATTTCGCCGACCCTCAATTTTCAGCCGATCAACGTTGGAGCGGTCCCAATCGTGGTGTCGGACGCTCTTTCCTCCGTGGCGGATTCGGCCATTAAAGAACTTGTTTCATGCTCGCGCGCTGACTGGGATTCGTTCGAGACGTCTTGGGATTTTACGGAAACACCGTGGCTCGTAATGACACCGTCATCAGATCAGGCCTCAGAAACGCGGCTCGCAGACCGTGCTGATGAGTGTTCCGCGCGTTGGGGCGAAATCGCGGAGGATCAGCGGCTCCGCGAGGCGTCGAATAACCGTGTTGTGGCGGAGGCATACGGATTAGAGGACGAGGTCGCACTCGACGTGGAACGGCAGCGGGTATCGCTGACACGAAACGTTGAGTTTCGGTACGGTGCCGGCAAGACAGCCGAAGAGTACGGACTTTACGAACGTGCGGACGCGGCTGCCGAGTTCGTGTCGTATGCAATCGGCTGCATATTTGGTCGGTATAGCGTCGATCTACCGGGTCTGATCCTTGCCGACCAAGGCGCGACGTTGCAGGACTACCTAGCTCAGGTGCCGTCGCCAAGCTTTATGCCAGACAACGACAACGTCATCCCGATCGTCGATGGCGACTGGTTTGAGGATGACATCGTCGCTCGGTTTCGCCAGTTCGTCCGGGTTGCGGTCGGGGACAAGCATTTGGAGGAGAACCTGCGCTTCGTCACAGAGTCTCTCGGTGTGAAGAACCTCCGCGAGTACTTCATCACGAAGGCTGGCAGGTCAAAGTTCTATGACGACCATGTTCAGCGGTACAAGAAGCGCCCGATCTACTGGCTGTTCTCGAGCGCCAAGGGTTCTTTCAATGCGCTGATCTACTTACACCGCTATGCGCCGTCCACCGCCTCAACAGTGCTGACGTACCTGCGTGAGTACGTGACCAAGCTTGAGTCGAGCCTTCAACAGGCGGAGCGCGCCGGCAACGCGAAAGAGGCAGACCGCCTGCGCAAGATTCTCGTCGAACTGAACGAGTACGAGCACGACACGCTTTATCCGAAGGCATCCGACAACGTCGTCATCGACCTCGACGACGGTGTGAAGGTGAACTACCCGAAGCTCGGCGGAGCGCTAAGGAAGATCGCCGGGTTGGAGTCTTCGAGTGACTGAGCTGAACTCGGTTAAGGACGCCATCACCAACCGACTGGCCGCGCAACGAGTCGTGTTCTGGCACGACGCCGCTGGCGAGTACGACGCAGACGTCGAAGCGCTCGAACTCGGCGCCGTGAACGTCGTTCGAGTGCACGGCAACGAATTCGGCGTGAAGAGCATGATTCTCGCCGATCACGTCACCAAGCATCTCGTCTATCGCTCGGGTGACATACCACGGGGCACGAGCAATTGGCTACTGGACCTTGAGTTGGCCTACGGAGTCTTCACCGCAGACAAGACATCCATGCTCCAACAGGAATTCGGGCTTGGCGATCCCGCGCTAGCTGCCGTCATCGAGCAACACCAGAATTTCTTCAGCGCCAACTCTCGAAAGCTCGCACTGGCAAAGCTTCTTGCCCCAGGCGACGACGCTGCGAAGATGCAGGCCAAGATGTCCCAGGTTCTCGTGAAGTCCTCAGGACACACGCTGACCGACATCATTCGCGAACTCCTCGCCGAGAACGCCGCGAACAAACGGGCCAAATACGATGACCTCGCGACATTCGGACTCGACCAGTTCCTTTGGGACGGCCTGGCGAAGATTTATAAGTACTCGCGCACCAACCCAACCATCGACGATTTCGTGCTGTGGATGTACACCCGGGCGATCGAAGACTTCGCGTCAGAAACGCCCGGCGAGTTCAGAAACATCCGGATTGACTTCAACAGTCTGCGCTACGACGTTCGCACCCAAGCCATGATGGCGACGCTCGCGTCCCGGGCGGCCGATGCACTTGACCTGAAGTCGAAGATCGAGCACCGGGACTTCCGCGAATTAGTGCCAGTCACGACCTTCGAGGAAATCGACCGCAAGATCATCGTCGATCTCGCGGCCGCGGTCGCGACTCAGTCGGTAACACCCCGAGAGGTAGCCGAAACGGTGCGGCAGCGTCAAGACAGCCTCTGGAAGGACAAATACGCCAAGTTGTACGACGCGACCAAAAGCGCCTCCGAGCTCCTCGCAGCCATTGCTGCCTTGCCCAACACGATCCCATCGATGGACACCGGCCTGCAGAAGTACGAGTCCGATTGGTTCCGAATCGACCAGCAGTACCGCTGGTTCACGTTCGCCTACCAAACCGCCGAGTTCCAGAAGCCCCTCGAATCCCTAAAGGCCGAGGTGGATAAAGGGTATGCCAACAAGTTTCTCTACCACTTCAGTGGATTATGGCAGCAGGCGCTGGAGCCGACGGACCAGTGGAAGTCCATTTCCCTTGCGCCCCAGAGCAAGTTTTTCGACAACCACGTCGCGCCGATCGTCAAAGACGGCCGGACTAAAGCTGTTGTCATCATCTCGGACGGAATGCGTTATGAGGTTGCGGACGAACTGACATCCCTGATCTGCAGTGAGGATCGATTCGATGCCAAGCTCTCGGCGGTGCTCGGAATGCTCCCCAGCTACACCCAGCTCGGCATGGCTGCGCTGCTGCCGCAGTCGGCTCTAGAGCTGGACCCAGAGGCACTGCCGGTACTTGCGGACGGGAAGCCCACGAATGGAACTGCAAACCGCGACAAGATATTGCAGGCGGTAAAGGGCCATGCCATCTCCGCCGCAGACGTGATGGCAATGCCCGGGGATGAACTGCGTGACCTCTACAAGCAGCACCAGATCTTCTACGTCTACCACGACCGCATCGACGCGGCCGGCGACAAAGCCGCCACCGAGCGCACAGTGTTCCAGGCGGCCGAGGAAACCCTGCGCGAATTGGTGCTGCTCGTGAAGAAGTGGACGAACGCCAATGCCACAAACATCGTGATCACCGCCGACCATGGGTTCCTTTACCAGGACACTCCGCTGGAACAGTCGTACTACGTCTCGGAGTCGCCCCAAGGAGAGGCAATCACCAAGACCAATCGCCGGTATGTGCTGGGCAGGTCTTTGAAACCCTCGCCTTCGTTCATGACCTTTACTTCAGCTCAGGCCGGACTCGTCGGCGACATTGACATCCAAATCCCGAAGTCCATTCACCGAATCCCGCAACCCGGCGCTGGCACTCGATACGTCCACGGTGGCGCGTCGCTGCAGGAGATTGTCGTGCCAGTCATCGCTGTCAACAAGAAGCGCAGGAGCGACATCCGCCCAGTCGAGGTCGACCTCATGCCCGAAACCAACAAGATCACAACCGGACAGCTTGCGGTCAAGCTGCTTCAACGCGAGGAAGTCACTGACAAGATCCAGCCACGCCAGGTCCGGCTCGGCATCTACGCAGGAGAGACACCGATCTCGGACCAGCCGGTACTGACCTTTGACAGTTCCTCAGCCGACCAGCGTGAGCGCTACCAGTCGGTGACGCTGTACCTCACGCAGGACGCTGATGAAGTCAACAACCGCGCCGTGGAGCTGCGGCTTGAAGACCGCATCCCCAACACGAACCAGTGGAAGACGTTCTCGAAAGCCAACTACACCATCAAGCGTTCGTTCATGACGGACTTCGACTTCTAGCGGGTGACGATGATGACCGAGCAGAAAGACTTAGCCGTGGCGGATGACGACGACTCGGACGGATTGGGTGGCGGGCCCTCGGCAGTCCCTCCGATGAAGTCAACACTCGACCAAAAGATCAACGATGTCTTCGGCGGCGCGGTCGTGCGCAAGGACCTTGTGAAGGCCGTCAAGGGCAACGCAATCGTGCCGTCATTCGTGTTGGAGTACCTGCTGGGCCAATACGCCGCTTCCGACGACGAGGCGACTATTCAGTCAGGCATCGAGAGCGTCCGCAAGATTCTCGCCGACCACTACGTCCACCGCAACCAAGCCGAACTCGTGAAGTCTCACATCCGCGAAAAAGGCCGTTACCGCGTTATCGACAAGGTCCAGGTCCAGCTCAACGAAAAGGACGATACCTACGAGGCCGAGTTTGCAAACCTGGGCATCAAGCAGGTGATTGTCGCGCCGGCGACCATCAAGGCTCACCCCAAGCTGTTGGTCGGCGGCGTCTGGTGCATCTGCGATATCGAGTACCAGCACAGTGACAACGCGCGCGTGGTTCCGTGGATCTTGGGCTCCATCAAGCCGATTCAGCTGTCCAACTTTGACTTCGACGGCTATGTCGCTTCGCGTCGCAAGTTCACGACCGACGAGTGGATCGACCTGCTGATCCAATCCATCGGCTTCAACCCTGAGATGTTCGGCCGACGAGCCAAGCTGATCCAACTCGTGAGGCTTATCCCGTTCGTTGAACGCAACTATAACCTCGTCGAGCTGGGCCCCAAGGGCACCGGCAAGTCGCACATCTTCTCGGAGTTCTCGCCACACGGCATGCTCATCTCCGGTGGTGAGATCACCGTTGCAAAGCTATTCGTGAACAACTCCAACGGGCGGCTCGGGCTGGTTGGTTACTGGGACGTGGTGGCTTTCGACGAGTTCGCGGGCAAGAAGAAGCGCACTGACAAGGCGCTCGTCGACATCATGAAGAACTATATGGCAAACAAATCGTTCTCCCGTGGTGTCGAAACACTCGGCGCCGAGGCATCAATGGTGTTCGTGGGCAACACATCCCACAACGTGCCCTACATGCTCAAACACTCGGATCTCTTCGACGAGCTCCCCGAAAGCTATCACGACTCGGCCTACCTCGACCGCCTGCACTTCTACATCCCCGGATGGGAAGTGGACACCATCCGCGGTGAGATGTTCTCCGAGGGTTACGGTTTCGTCGTCGACTACATCGCAGAAGTGCTCAAGTCTATGCGTGACTCGGACTTCTCTGACCGCTACCAACAGCACTTCACGCTCGGCTCCGACATCTCGACCCGGGATCGCGATGGCATCCACAAGACCTTCTCTGGGCTGATGAAGATCCTCCACCCCCACGGGCAAGCCACGACGGAGGAAACCGAGGAGATCCTGCGGTTCGCCATCGAGGGCCGCAAACGCGTAAAAGACCAAATCCTCCGCATCGACTCGACAATGGCCGACGTCAAATTCGGCTACCTCGACAAGACCGGCGAATGGCGTTCTGTCACCACGCTCGAAGAGGACGAGTACCCGGTCTACTACCACCAACGCCGGCGAACGGACGACCAATCCGGCGAGTCCTCGGACGGTGAGGAACCCAAGCCTGCTGCCACTCCGACTGTTGATGACCCCCCGAAGTCCAAGCCGCTGTTCGAGGGGCATCGAGAGTTTCAGGAGAACCAACGCGGCGTCTCTTACGAAAATCTGCTGCTGCCTTACCTTCGCAGCGCCACCGAACTCACCATCGTCGACCCGTACATTCGCGCGCCGCACCAGGGCCGCAACCTCGTTGATCTCCTTGCCGTGCTGGCGTCTGCGAAGGACCCCGCCGACGAGATCTCCGTGACCTTGGTGACGAAGGCGGACAAACCCGAGTACGAGCAGCAACAGTTGTTGATGCTCAAGGCTATTCAAGACGGGGCAGCCTCAGTCGGGATCAAATTCAACGTCAAATGGGACGAGTCCATTCACGACAGATCCATACGAGCAAACAACGGCTGGAAGATCCTCCTCGGTCGCGGTCTCGACATCTTCCAGAAAGGCTCAGGCAGCCAGTTCGACATCGGCTCGCGCCGCCAGGAGTTCAGGCAGGTCGTTGCGTTCGGGGTCACGTATATCCGGCAGGCCGATGGTGATTGACGTGACTGAATCCCCTGACAACCCCGAATCAGGCCCGGGCGAGCCTGCAGCCAGAGTGGAAACTCCCACCGCACATCCAGGCAGCACGGTTGCTCCTACACGTGGACTCTTCCTAGTCGGCGGCGTGATCAAACAATCGATTACGACTACCGATGCGCACGTGGTGCGTGAACATCTCAGTTCCCTTCTGCAGGTGAAGAACCTAGTTGTACTCCTGGGATCCGGGGCCTCATTCCATCTGGGCTCACCCCAGACTCGCAACCTGAGTAATCAGAAAGTCCTGGAACTAATCACCAGCGCTGGAGGTGCAGCAAGCGGTACCGACGCCGCGCTTCTAAGTGTCATCAATCCATCAGACAACGGGGACCTCGAGCAGTTGCTCAACGGGCTGCAACTCGCCACTTCACTTGCGAGACAAGCTGGTCAGGGTTCGGTAGCACTCGGCACAGGGGGCGATGCCAAGACATACCCGAACGAACAGGTCGAGAGTTTGCGCCGCAGCATCAACCGAGCCCTGGCAGACGCGTGCCGCTTGCCAGCCGAGACTGCAACATTGGAACCGCCGTTTGATTCGGATCCTCTACGCGCGCATCGAACATTTCTGTCGCGGATTGTCCGCAGCCGCCGGTCGAACCTTCCGCGCCCCCGCATCTTCACTACTAACTACGACCTCGTGATTGAGCGAGCTCTCGACGAACTTGGCTTTCCTTACATCGACGGCTTCAGCGGGACCGTGGATCGTCGCTTGAACCTCGCCTATTACGGCCTGGACTTCCACCGAGTCGAAACGACCACCCAAACGGTCGTCGCACGTGCTGAAGGAGCTCTCTACCTTCACAAAGTGCATGGCAGTCTGAACTGGCGCTCATCCGTCGAGCGGGATCCGCTCACCGGGCTGGAGTCGTTGGAAGTCCGGCAGAGCGCAGATGCCGCTGTCGGCGACGATCTCGTGCTCATCTACCCGACTGCCGCCAAGGAATCCGACTCCCTGGCCTATCCCTACTCTGATCTTCTCCGACTCCTCGGAGATGCTGTACAGCAAGAAGATACGGCGATCCTTGCCGTTGGCTATGGATTCGCTGACCCTCACATCAACCGCCTATTGCTGCGCAGTCTTGCAAGTAATCCTGCACTCAACGTCTTCGTTGCCGACCCAAAGGCGGTGCTGAGCGACGAGGATCTGGTGACAGTGACAGACAATGCGGATGCTCTTGGCGGATCGTTGGCAGAGACAGGTGTAACACCGAAATCTACGGCGATAGCTGCACTTGCGATGGGCGCCGATTCGCGCATTGCTGTTCTTACCGGCGACTTCGGCAAGTTCTCTGAGCTTGCCGAATTAATGCCGGATACAGGCACCCAGGGCAGTGTCAGCCCGCCCGCAGCGATTACGAGCTTGATCGAAGCCCTTGAGCGAGCGACGAGCCGGGTTACCCCGCCGCTTGCTGGAGACGACGGGCCATGAGGGACGCGGGTGTGATCGGCCGGGTCATCGACGTGCGAAGCACGACGATCCGCGTCGCATTGGAAGTCGGGGCAAAGGGCTTCACCAAGGTCGGTCCCGATGGACTGCAGACTGTTGGCGTTGTGAATTCCTACATCACCGTGCCGGCCGGAGCGCACCGCGTCGTCGGGATCGTCACGGCGGTGTACATCAGCGGGCAGCAGCAGCCCAAGGGGCGAGTCGAGCTGCTCAGCCAAGACGACACGGCTACATACGAGCTGGAAGCGACTGTCGTGGGCCGATTCGAAGGCGATGCCTTCAAGTCTGGGCTCACCGGTTATCCACCACTACACGCCCCTGTGCAGGCGGCGACCCCGCATGAAGTGAAGAACATATTCCATCCGGGGGGCGGACCGGCGCTGAGAATCGGAACATCGGCCGTAGCGACCGAGCAGTCAGTCTACTTAGACGCAAACTTGCTTCTCGGACATCATTGTGCCGTAGTCGGTTCCACGGGATCCGGCAAATCATGCACTGTGACCGCACTCATCGATGGACTTATCGATCACGAGATCCCAAACGGTCACGTTGTGATCTTCGACATCAACGGTGAGTATGCACAGTCGTTTCCACCATCGACCGTCCGAGGCAAGAAGACTCGCCCCTTGATCCTCGGCCCTCGGCCCGGCGCATCGAGTGGTCTGTTCCTACCGCATTGGTTCATGAACAACGAAGAACACCTCACGCTATTCAAAGCAAGCGAGGGTGTTCAAGCGCCGATCCTCCAACGCGCCGTGGCGGATGCGAGGGTTTCGGGGGCCTCAACCAACAAAGAGATGCTGCGACTGCAGAATGTAGTGAGTTCCGCCAGCATCATCGAGGGAATGTCTTCAAACAGCAGCAAGGGTTGCGACATTGTGTTCGCGCAGCTTGCCGGTTTGCAGACCATGGTGAACGACCAAGTCGGCAAGACGAGTGCGTGCGCTGCCCAATGGGCGCAGATCAAAGTTATGCTCGATTGGGGGATAGCGAAAGCAAACGTGCAGGATGCCGTATGGACTCCGTTGACGCCTCCGCAGAGGGACATATTGGCACCCATGCTCGTCGCAATCCGCAAAGAGGTCACGGCTGCTTTCGGCGTGCTGGGCATGGGCAGTGCACAAACCGCACCCGATTTCGATGCGCCGGTATACTATTCACTCCAAGAACTCTGCGACGTCTTCCTCCCGAACCGTATTCAGCTGGAGCAAGCAGCCGACAATAAGATCGCTGGTTACGTCGCAACAC
>NZ_UGQM01000003.1 GCF_900454025.1 Mycolicibacterium gilvum
GTGGTGGCGATCCTGGCGGTGTGCGTTCCGTTGGGCTGGCTGGCCGGCGTGGCGATCAAATCCGTTCTGGTGAACCTGATTCCGCAGACGCTACGGGCATTTCCAATCGCTGCTCTGCTGTGGTCGGGGGCTGCACTCGGGGCCCCGATCCTGGCTCTGTATGACCCTGCACCGACGTTCGGTCAGATGGTGGTGGTGCCGTGGCTGTGTGTCCAACTGGCTGCGGCCCCGGTGATGGCCGGCGTGTACGGCATCGCCGAGGGCTGGTTGGCGATCCCCGGCTCAGATCAGTGTTGGCCGCTGACTCCAGCAGAGCCCGCATTGAGCCCCGAGGATGCCGCCGAGATTCTGGGGCCCTACGAGATCACCGGACCGCCGGTGGTAGAGCCCCGCCCGCTGCCCGACCATGGCGAGCGGATGCCGCGATGGTGAGCGCCGCCGGCGCCTCAGCGCTGCACACTCTCGGCTGCGACGTCGCGGTCGGCGAACTCCTCGACCAGGCTGCGGTCAACGCGCAGTTCCTCGGCCAACCGGTCATGTGCGGCGTAGAGACGGTTGATCCGATCGTCGAACGCGCGCAGGTCGTCGTGCGCGCGCTCGATTTCCTCGTGCAGTTGGGTGAGCAGCCGATCGGCGATGTCGTCTTTGGTCAGCGGCGTCGCGGCCTGCTCCTGGAGCCGCACGTTTTTGGTGGCGCGTGCGGTGATGCTCAGCGGATAGCCGCCCAACAGCACGACCGCCGCCGAGCCGGGCTGCCAGCCCAGAGTGCGATCGATGCGCAGCAGCGTGCGCACTCGGGGGGTGTTCTGGGTATCGCGGTCGCGCACCGCGGCCAACGTGCTGAAGTTCGGGAAGCCTCGCCGGTTGGCTTCTTCCCTCGACATCCGCAGCTTGGCCAGCCGGGCGTCGACGAAGTGCATAAGCCGGGGAACGCCGTCGGCGGGAACCGTCATATTTTCCAACTTACCGCACCCGATTGGCAAAGTCGGCCAGCGAATTTTCACCCCCGATATATGTCATATGCCGACGTTAGGTTGCCCGCATGAAGATTCTTCTGGCCCTGTTTGCCGTCCTGGCCGCCCTCGCGGCGGTCGCCGTTCTCGCCGTGGTGCAGCTCGTGATCAAACTCGCCCCGCTTCTGGTGCTACTCGCCGTGGCGGTGGTCGTCGCCAAGGCTGTGCAGGCTCGTCGGCGTCCGCCCCCGCCGCTGATGCCGGCGCTGCCGCCGGCCCGGCGGGTGACCCCCGCTGTCACCGCACCGCCACGACCGGTGGGATGGGCGCCGCAGGCCCCCGGCGGGTGGGTGCTGTTGCCGGTGTGGATGGGGCCCGCGCCGGTGGCGTGGCGGCCTCCGCCCACCGTGATCGACGCCGACGTGGAGGGCGAGCACCGTGGCTGATACCCCGATCATCACCGATGAGAGCTGGGTCGATGAACTGATGGGCGGGCCCGACCCGGCCGCGGTGCCCACCGCCGCGACGATGCAGCCAGGCGTGGCCGACCTCGACGCCGCCCAACCCGAGCCCGAGCCTGAGCATGAGCCCGAAGCTGAGCAGTACGACGATTCGGCCGAGGCTCCTACCGATCCGCGGCTGCAGTCCGGCGCCGGGATCGCTGACGAGGCGCCGCCCGTGCATCTCGACACCGCAGCAGCCTTGACCGCCGAGCGCGACGAATCCGGGGTGGCCCGCGCCGACGCGGGCGCCAAACGCACTGCCGTGGCGCTGGGGGTGGGGCTCGTCGTGGCGGTGAGCGCCATCGTCGCCGCGCTGGTCACCTTCAGCGACACCGATGCACCTGCCGCGCCCCGTCAGGACAGTGCGGCTGCGGCCGCGCCCGTGGCCCAGCCGCAGCCGGTTCCTACCTCCGCCGCCCCGACCGTCCCTCAGGATCAGTCCATTCCCTTCACCGCCAGCGCCCCGTGTGCAGCCGGGTCAACCTCAGCGCAGTCGCTGACCGACACCGCCACCGATTCGGCGTGGGTGTGCGCCCGCGGCTCACGTGATGAAGCCCTCGAAGGCAAGGTCCTCACTGTCGACTTCGGCAAGAGCTACATGGTCTCCGGTGTCGAGGTCACGCCGGGATGGGTGGCGAAAACGCCTGGGGGACAGGACCGATGGCTCCAGCATCGGGTGGTGACGCGGCTGCAATACATCTTCCTCAACGGCAACGTGGTCTCTGACATCTTCACTCAGGACACCGGGAACGCCCACGGCCCGGTCACCGCCGCGCTGCCGCGACGGGTCTTGGCCTCCCGGGTCAATGTGGTGGTCTTGCAGACCTCCCGCCCACCTGCCTCACCGTTGCCGCCGGCCACCGATCCCGCTGCCCTGCCTGAGGCGCAGCCGGGGCTGGTGGAATCGCTGCTCGGCGAGGGTGGCGGGCCGCTGTCGGAAACACCGCAGAACCCTGAGCCGTATCCGGATCTGACCGTGCCCGACAACGGCAGCGACCCCGTGGACAACACGTTCGCGATGAGCGCATTGAAGTTTCTCGGTTACCAGCCCTAAGAAAAGAGACCACTGTGGCACTGTCGAAAACCTGGCAAGGGCGTCTCCGCCGATGGCGCGGTGGCGCCCATCGGGCCGGTGTCATCGCCCTGGTCGCCGCCGCGGTCTTCGGCGCCGCCGCGGGCTGCAAGGTGTTCTTCGCCCCCGATCGCCCTGACTTCATCGGGATCGCTCAGCGTGAACGCAACCAACAAAGCGTTGTCGGCGCGTTCGCCTCGGACTTCGTGGTGGCCTGGCGCACGGCGACGGTGAATCAGCGCGACAGCTTGGCGCGCTTCATCACCCTGCCCGAGCAGGGACTGGCGCTGCCCTCGACGCCGGCTGCGGTGATCACCGCGCCCCAGGTGGGCCCGGTGCTGCGGATGGGCACCCTCGATGACACCGAGCTCTATACCGCGGTCATCTCGGTCAACGAACGCCCCTACGCCTCGGCCCAACCGACCCGCACCTTCTACCAGGTGCCGGTGTCGCTGTGGAACCGTCAGCCACGCGCTCTGGACTTCCCGGCCCAGATCAACGATCCCGGCCCGGGCGCGGATTTCGCGCTCGACTACCGCAACGCTCTAGGCCCCGAAAGCCCGGTGTTCGCCGTGGTGGCCGGATTCATCCGCACCTACCTCACCGCCACCAACGGCCTGGATCGCTACGTGGTTGCCGGTGCCCCCCTGCGCCCGATCGGCGGCTACCAAAGCGCGGTGGTCTCCTCAGCGGCCACCAGTCGCAGCGTGCCCGAAGCGCCGGCGCCGGGAGAGCAATTGCATGTGCGGGCCACAGTCGTCGCCCAAACCTCGCAGTTTGCCACAGTGAATCTGGTGTACCCGCTGACGCTGGAAAATAGCGGCGGGACCTGGATGGTGGCGGCCATAGACTTAGTGCCACAGGTCGGCGGTCAATCAGAAGCCGATCCGGTAGCCAAACCACATAGCTAACGCACCTCAAGAAAGGCGAGACGAATATGGCAGAGAATACCGAATTACTCGCGGCGTCAGGCCTTTTTGAGGCCGGCAACAAGCTCGGCCTGGCGGTGCTGGGCTTCTTGGCACTCGCCGCACTGGTCATCGGCGCCGGATCGGCCATCCGCAAGCTCAAAGAAGGCTCCGGGGCGGCCATCACCGCCGAAATCGGTGCCATCGTGTTCGCGGTCCTCATCGGGCTCTCGGTCGGCATCGCCTCCGCGCTCACCCAGGAAGCCGAGGACTCCGGCATCCGCAACCCGGTCCGCGTCGACAGCGTGTGGGATCGCTGAGCGCATGGGCAACGACACCTCGGCCAAGATCTACTCCGATCAACGCTCGCTGCCCATCCATCTGGGCGACTCCGGTGACGGATTCACGCTGCCGTTCAAGGAGAAATGGCGCGCCCCCGACGCTATCGCCGCGGTGCTGGGCTTCGTGGTGACCGGTTCGCTGGTGACGGCCAACATCACCAACGGGGCCAGTGCGTTCCGCATCCTCATCCTCGGCGTGGTGATCACGGTGGCTGCGGTGTGGCTGCTGTCGAAGCTGCCCGCCACCCGCCCGTCGCTGCGCACCCGCGCCCACTGGTGGTGGGAAAACCTGCGCCCGCAGGTCATCTCATCGCACCGCCCTCCCGGTTAAGAAGGGTCCTGCCATGTCTGTGCCCGCCCCGCTGCGCGCGATCGGCAACCTGCGGCTGACCCCGCACGGGGTCTACGCCGACTATCTGCTCTCCGGACAGCCGTTCATCTTCCTCTCCGAAGAGTGGCAGGACCGGGTGGCTGCCGAGCACGCCGAGCTGTGGCGTGCGCTGCCGTCAGGATCTTCGATCAGTGGCCTGACGGTCCCGGTGGCCCCGCGCGCCACCGTCCGCAAAATGCTGTACAGCCACCCCGATTTGCGCCCCGGCGCGGCCGCCCCCGAGGGCGTGTCCGAGGCGGCGCGGCCCTGGGTGCAGCACTGCCGCAGCTGGGAACCCACCATCGCCGGGCACCGCGCTCGCCGCCGTATCTACTGGCTGAGCCTGCCCCTGGATTACGGGCTGGCCGGGCGCACCCCCAGCGGCACGTGGCGGCGCATGGTCGACGCCGCACTCGGCCGTGACAAGGACACCGACTCCTCCATCGCCTACTACCGTGACCTGGCCGCCCAGATGGTCGCCGCGCTGCCTGCGGTGTTCTTTCCCAAACCGGCCACGGTGGAACAGATCTGGTGGCATTGGAACTACATCGCCAGCCGCGGCGCCTGGGATGCGCCGCTGCCGACACAACCGTTCAATCCCGACGCCACCCTGCCGGGGTCGGCGTTCACCCCGGTCCACCTGGACCCAGGTGCGGCTCAGCTGCGCGCCCGCCGCTGGCGGGCGGCCCGCACCGACGCCGACGTGTTCGTACGTACCTTCCGGGATCGCACCGATGGTGTTGCGGACTCCTATCAAGCGCTGCTGCCCTTAGACAGCTTCCCCGACAACGGAATTGCCTGGCCGCGCTCGACACTGTTCAAGGTTCTCGATGACCTCACGACACCGACCACGGTCTTGGACTGGACGATCAACATCACCTTCACCAGTGCGGATGTGGCCGTGTCGACCGCAGAGAACGTCATCGTCAACATTCGCGACCAGTACCGCCAGCGCGGCCGCCACGCATCGAGTTCCGACGAGCTGCTGCGCAAGCTGGCCTCCGGGCGGGAGCTGGCCTCAGAACTCAAACGCGGTAGCGCCGAGCGCGGTGTGAACGCCGCCATCGTCATCGCTGCGGCCGCCGGTGACCCGGATACGGTGAACCGGGCCGTCGCCGACGTCGCCCGCACCTACCGCGGCCAGAACATCGGCTCGAAACGGTGGCGCGGCAGCCAGCCCACATTGTGGCGGGCGTTCACCCCGGGCGGGGAGCGCCGCGCCGCCCTCGACGAGTTCCGCAACCCGACCACCACCAAGCGGTTTGCGCCGTTCGTCCCGCTGCTGGCGAGCAAGCTCGGAAACAACACCGGCGTCCCTTTGGGGATGAACCTGACCAGCCCGGGGCTGCGCGACGTCGTTCTCCTCGATGTCCTCAACGCGCCGGCCCGCGAGAATCCGGCGAATCTGGTGATCTGCGGCTCCCCGGGCCGCGGCAAATCGCATGCGACGAAGAATTTGAGCCGCTCGTGGCTCAAACTCGGCGCCGGTCTGCATTTATTCGATCCCACCGACGCCCGCGAACACGAAACAGCGTTGGCCGATTTCGACGATAAAGTCGTCATTGATGTCAGTCGCATGAATTTCAGTCTCGATGGATTGCGGGTTTTTCCTTATAAAGAAGCCGCAGAACGAACCATCGACCATTTGCTACCGCAATTGGGATTGTCGCCATTGAGCCGGGGCGCTCAGCGGCTGTGGGGGCTGCTGGCCCCGGAGTCACGCGAGGCCAACGGCATCGGCAGCACCGCGCAGCTGATCAGATATCTCCGCGACATGCCCACAGCGCGGCGCACCGACGCCGACGAAGATCTGCTCATCGGGTTGGAGGGCCTGGCCGCCCAACGCCTGCTGCGGCCACTGTTTGATGAGTCTCTGCCCGTTCCCGACATCGCCACCACCCAATGCGTGATCTGGAATTTCGCCGGACTCAAGCTGCCCACGGTCACCGAGGAATACCAGGCCCACCTGCATCAGCAGACCACCCCTGGCCAGCGCGCCGCCCAAGCGCTCTACGGGCTGGGCGCCGAAGTGGCGCAGTCGATCTTTTTCGGCCGCCCCGATCAGTCCGACATGTTGGTCGTCGAGGAGTGCGCAGCGTGGACCAACTCTCCGGGCGGACAGAAGTGCGCGAACACGATCATCCGCCAGGGCCGTAAGGCCTGGACGGGGTTCTGCGGTATCAGCCAGCAGCCGATCAAAGACTTCGCCGTGCTGGAGGACGAGTTCATAGATCAGCGACTGTGCCTGGGGTTCAAGCGATCTGACATCGCCAAAGCAACCTTGCAGTGGTGTGACCGCGACCTGGACCGCCACCCGGAGCTGCTGGCCAACTACGTCAACAACACCAGCCCCGTGCAGCTGGTCGACCACGGCGACGATGCGATCGATGACCGCTACGGAAAGGTGGTCCCCGGCCGCGAGGGCGAAGCGTGGTTCCTCGACGAGTTCGGTGGCTTCGGCAAGGTGGCGCTGTTTGCAGCCCCGACCGCAGCACTGGCCGCCCGCTTCGACACCAACCCCCACCGAGCTCGGCAACGCAGCCAGGCCACGCAGCGATCATGACCGCACGCCTGCACTACTGGTATCTGACCCACCCGCGGTGGGGCCGTCCGCTACTGGTGCTGGGCGTCCTGCACACGCTGGCACTGCTCGCGACCGTCACCGCGCCGACGGCCAGCGCGTCGACCAACGCGATGGTGCTCAACTGGACCGGCCTCAAAGACACCTACGGGGTGCCGCTGGGCAACTACTACCTGAGCCTGCCCACCATTCGCGAGCAGATCACCCAGGCCGGCCCCGACATCGGCTGGACACCCGATAGCTGGATGGCCTGGACGCTGCACGCCATGGAAACGATGGCGTTCAACGTCACCTCGGCCAGCATCCTCACCGCCGAGGCGGGGCTGTTCATCGGCATCATCGCGTTGGCACTGTGGCTGATGAAGATGACGGTGAGCACCTACTGGCTCACCGTCATCGGCGAGATCGCCCGCGCAGTCACCAACGCGGTCATCACCGTCACCACGCAGTTGGGCCTGTTGGCGATCGCGATCCCAATCGGGGTGTTCGCCGGAGTGGTCACCATTCACCGCGGCGAAGCCGGTCGGGGCTGGACGATGATCCTCATTGCGTTGACCATGCCGGCGCTGTCGATCGCGATCTTCGCCAACCCGGCCGGGCTGATGTATGGCGAAGGCGGGCTCCTCGAGTTCGCCCGCCGGGTCGGGTTCAGCGTCGCACAGGCCGCCACTCCGGGCCATAACGGCACCTTCGACGGTGTCGGCTCGGGCGGGCAGGTCGACGCGCTGACCGCCAGCCTCATCACCCACACCGTGCGAGAACCGTTGCAGCTGTGGAACTTCGGTCAGGTCGTCGATCGGGTGGGTGGATGCGGCGCCGCCTGGTCGGCGGCCGTCAATCGCGGTGCACCCGATGGACCGATCCGTGCCATGCAGTCCTGCGGCAACACCGCTGCAGTGTCCTACGCCCAGCACCTCGACGGCACCAACATCTGGGTCGGCCTGGTGTTCGTTGTGGTTGCGCTGCTGCTGGGGGCCTTCATGGTGCTCTCGGGCTGGGCAGTGCTCAAGGTGTCGGTCAAGGCGATCTACACAACGGTGATCCTGCTGCCGACGCTGTGGCTGGGAGCCATCCCCGGTGCCCCCCAGCGTCGCGCTACCGCTGTGGTGTGGCAGTTCTTCCGCCACGCCATCGAGGTCCTGGTCTACATCATCTTCGTCAGCGTCATGGGCCTGGCGGTGGAGTCAATCGTCGCCGGCCGGCTCCCCGCACAACTGGGCGGCAACAACCCGTTCGCGCACGTGCTGATGATGGGCGCAGTCTCGGTCGCGGCGATGATGCTGCTGCGCTACATCCGCGCCGACCTGTCGGCCGAACGCCCCGGACCCGGCCTGTTCCGGCAGGCCGGCAGTGTCGCCCTTGGCATGGGGATGCACGCCGCGATCGGCGGCGTCGGCGGTGCCGCCGCGGCCGGGGCCAAGGGACTCGGATCGCGACTGCGCAGCCGCGGCGATACCACCCCGTGGGACCAGCTCGACGCCCAGGCCGCCGACGCCCGCCAAGTCCACGGCGGACCTCAGCCAGGTTTTGAACCGGTGCCCACCGGCGGCAACGGGGCAAGCTCGGGCGGCGAAGGCGGCTCCGCGTCCGGCGCACAGCAACCCCCGGCCGGCGGTATCGACCCTGGCGGCGCAGCACACCCCGCCCCGGCGGGCGGTGGGGAGCCGGCACTGTCAGCGCCGCCGGCGGCGGGCGGGGGAATCCAGGGCATGCTCAGCGGCTTCGACAACGCCCGCGCCACAGCCCCGGCCAACCGCCACTCTGCCCCGGCTCCCAGCGGGTCTCCGTCAGCGACCTTTGAGCTGCCCGGCGAGGCCCCGGGAGGGCTCGGCGGGGCAGCGACATCTCTGCCTGCGATGTCCGACCTCCCCGAGGCGCGGTACCTCGACGAGGTTCCACCACCCCCGGAGCCGCCGCACGACGACGAGGAGTTTCCACCACCCGACGACGAGCCAGGACCTTCCTCCGGGCCACCGACTACCGTCAATCCCATCACCAACACGTAGCCAAGCAGGGGAGAAGCGCCACCCATGACCTCGCCGACCGAACAGCGCCGCGCGTTCGACGCCGCGATGGACAGCTACCGCTCCGGGGACCGCGCCACCGCACTGGGCATCTTTACCCGCGTCACCGCCGACAACCCCGCCATGTCGGACGCCTGGCTGGGTCGCCTGGCGTGCGGAGACCAGGAACTCGACACCCTGGCCGGCGCGCACGAGAACTCCCGGGCGCTCTACCGCGAAACCCGCCGCATCGGTCTCAAGGCCGGCGAACTGCACGCCGTGATCGTGGCACCGCTATACCTGACGCTTCCGGTGTGGTCACGGGCCACGTTGGCTCTGGCCTACGCCTCAGCACTCATCCGCGCCGAACAGTACGCCCAAGCCGCGTCACTGCTCGACCACCCGTCCATCACCGAGGACACCCAAGCCGCCCAATGGCGTCAATTCATCACCGCCACACTGCACTACCGCACCCGGCGTTGGCCGGATCTGCTCGCCGCCACGGCGGTGTCCCCGCCGCCGGAGGCAACCTATGTCCTGGAACCTGTCAGCGCCGCGGTCGCGGCGCTGACGGCGGCGGCCTCCGCCAGCCTGGGACAGTTCCAAACCGCACTCGACACCGCTGACAAGATCCACACCGACAACCCCTACGTCAGCGCCGATGTGGCGCTCACCCGCGGCTGGTGCCTGCGTGAACTTGGCGAGCCCGACGCTGCGCTGGCGGCGTTCCGCGCCGCCGCAGTGGAGGGGCAGTTGTTGCCCGCGGCCCAGCAGGCCATCGACGACCGCAGCTACCGCCTTGTGGTCACCGATCCCGAAACCATCGCCACCCGCACCGACAAGTGGGACCCGGCCACCGAGACCAGCCGCGCCCAGCGCGACGCGGCCGCATTGGCCGAAGAGCAGAAGGAAGTACTGGCCAACGCCAAGCGCCGCCTCGACGAACTGATTGGACTGGAGGGCCCCAAAGAGCAGATCGCGGTGTGGCGCACCGAAATTCAGATTGATCAGCTGATGGCCGCTCAGGGCGATGAAACGTCGTCGACCGGTGAGAACCACATGGTCTTGGAAGGTCCGCCCGGGACGGCGAAAACCACGTTCGCCCGCATTGTTGCCGAGATCCTGTTCGGCTTGGGCAAGATTCAGCGCCCCGAGGTCATGGAAGTTACCGAGGAGGACCTTGTCGTCGGTTACGTCTCTCAGACCGCGCAGCGGATGAAAGAGGTCTGCGAAGAGGCGTTGGGCGGGGTGTTGTTCATCGACGAGGCCTACCGGCTGGTGCCGGAGACTGAGGGCCACAGCTTCGGCAAGGACGCCATCAACACGCTGCTGAAATACATGGAGGACTTCCGCGACCGGCTGGTCGTCATCGTCGCTGGCTATCCCAAAGAGATGCGCCGCTTCCTGGCCGCCAATCCGGGCCTGGCGTCTCGGTTTAACTTCACCCTGACCTTCACCAGCTACACCGCCGATGAAATCGTGGCGATCGGGCGCCACATCGCGGGTAAGGAGAAGATCGCAATTGCCGAGGAGGCGTGGCCCATGCTGCACGCCGAGGCCACCCGCTTGCGCGCCACACCGACCGACGCCGGCACCGCGCTCGATATCGCCGGCAACGGCCGCTACGCCCGCAAGGTGGTCGTTGCCTGCAAACGGGAGCGCGCCCGGCGACTCAGCAGTAACACTCCGGAGGAATTGGCCGCCTTGGCCGCCGCTGATCCGTCGCTGCTGGTGGTCAACACCGATGACATGGCCCGCGCCCTGGCCTCCTCGCAGAGCGGCGATATCAGCGCCGCGCCGGCGACATGACTGCCCATACTGGCCCGGCGCAGGCATCGAAGCCTCATATTGCCGCGTCTTTCTTCTCCGAGCAGCTGGCCGCGCTTATCGAGGACAATCCTCGGGTTCGGATGCTCAATACCGGCCGCACCCGCACGACGAAGCCGCTTACGGTCTACAAGCTGATCCGGGATCACTGCCCGGAGTTCAAGACCTCCCGCACCCAGTGGTACCGCCTCTACCACGGCGAGCGGGCACCGCGTGTCGACGAAGTGTATTGCGTGGCAAAGGTGTTTGGTGTTTCGCCCCGCTATTTTCTTCCCGACACCACCGACTGAGGCGCCGCGATCACCAACTCCAGCCGGCCAGCGTTTCTAAGCGGCGGCACCGCTCCTCGCTGAGCTGACCGGCGCGGCGCTTTTTGCGTTGGTCGCTGACCCAGTGCCCCAACCCGTGACCTGACTCGGTGACGAGCTTGCTTCCCGGGGTGGCCGCTCCGTGTTCAGCGCAGTACGCCTGCAGTTCGCGAAACCCCCTGTCCCACTGAGCATCAAAGGTGTTCCATGCCCACCCGGGCAGGGCTTCCAGGCGGCCGATGCGGTCGGGGAAGTCCCGAGCCATCCTCCCGGTCCGGTACGCCGCACGTTGGTTGGATACCCAGTGCCCCAACGCCATCCCGGATGCGGTGCGGTAGTGCTGGCCCGGTGCGGCGTGGCCGTGTTCGTCGGCGTAGGCGACGAGCTGGTCATAGTTCTCGTCCCAGGCGGCGTCGAATCGCCGCGCCTCCGGCGACCAACCCGGCAACGACTGCAACCGCTTCAGACGCTCTGTGGACAGACTGCCCGCGCGGGCGGCGCGGCGCACTCCCCGTATCCAGTCGGCAATGCTGGCACCGGTCGATGACACGTAGTCGGGCGGGGGATCGCAGCTGCGGTGTGTGGCGGCAAAGGCCGCCAGCGCGGCGAAGTTTTCCTCCCATCGGGCTTCGGCGAGGTTCCACGACCAGCCCGGCAGCGCCTCCAGACGCCGGCAGCGCTCCGCGCTGAGCTTGCCCTTGCTGCGTGCCTGACGCTGCGCGGTCACCCACGACGCCAAGGACCGACCATCGTCGGTCTGCTCGCCGCCCGGCGGGTTGGTGTGCCCGTGCTCCGCGGCGTAGGCGGCCAGCGCATCGAACGCGGCCTCCCACGTGGGTCGGGCCCGATACTCCCAGGACCAACCCGGCAGCGCCTCCAGACGCCGGCACCGGGCACGGGCAAGCTTCGCCCGTCGCGACGGTCGCCGTAGATCGTGCACCCACTGGCCCAGTTCAACTCCGGCGTCGGTCACGTAGCCGATCGGCGGGCTGGCGTGACCGTGTGCGGCCGCGTACGCGGCGAGCTCCTCGAAGTAGCTCTCCCACTGACGGGTTTGTCGGTGAGCCCAGCTCCAGCCGGGTAGATCTTCCAGGCGTTTACGTTGGTCCTCGCGCAGCCGCTGCCGCTGCCCGGGCCGGCGCAGCCCGATCACCCATTGGTTGAGGCGAAGATTCGCGGTGCGCGGCGGGTAGGAGTGCCCGTGGGCGTCGGCGTAGGCGGCCAACGCAGCGAAGCTCGTCTCCCAGCGTGCGTCGACGACGTTCCACGCCCATCCGGGCAACCCTTCGAGTCGCTCGATGCGCTGCGGGAGCATCCGGCCGTGACCGTGGGCACGTCGCTGTCCGGATACCCATTGCCCCAGGGGGCGCCCGTCAGCAGTTGTGTACTGCTGCGGCGGGCTGGCGTGACCGTGCGCGGCGGCATAGGCGGCCAGCGCGGCGAAGTTGTCTTCCCACTGCTGGGTCAAGGTGTCGACGGTGTGCACGCTGAAGGCGCGCAGGAACTGCTCAGCCAGCTCCGAGGGCAGGTCGGTGGGGATGAGGATGTCGACGAGGTCCGTGTGCACGGAGTCGCTGTCACCGGGGCCGGTCTCGCCCAGGGTGCCCCAGAGCCGGGTGAGATCGGCGCCGATGCTGGGATCGTGGCTTTGCAGCGCGAGCAGCACTTGCCGCGCTTTCTTGAATTGGCTGATGTCGATGACGGTTTCGGCGTCGAGGCTGTCGTCCACCGTCAGCGCCAGCACGATCAGCGCGGGACGGTCGTGGTTGGGGTTCTTGCGGATGGCGCGTCCGACGGCTTGGGCGACGTCGATGTCGGAGGACCGCGGCTCGGCGAAGAACACCGCGTCCAGGGCGGGAATGTCGATTCCCTCGGTGATGCAGCGCGCGTTGGTGACGATGTTCCATTGATCGGGCCGGTGCTGGCCGAGGGTGTCTTCGGCCGCGGCCTTGCGCCCCCGCAGGGGGGAGCCTCCGTCGATGTGGGTGATGTGGGCTTCTCGTCCGTCAGAGACGAGGCCGCGGGCACGCAGCAGCGCGTGGGTGCGGGCGAAGGTGGCGGCGAAGTCGCGGCTGGCGGCGATCGTGTTGTGGAAGGCCAGGACGCTGGAGAGCTGGTAGTCGTCGGCCGCTTGGGTCAAAGCGATGGCGGCGGCCACATGGTCAGCGCGGGCGCTGCCGTCTTCGCCGGCGGCGAGGCTGATCAGGCGGACATCTTTGAGGGCGGAGGCCACTGCCGAGTCGGTAACGGCAATGACAGCCACTTTGAACGGGCTGAGGATGCCGCGCTGGATCGCGTCGCGGGTGGGCAGTGAGAACACGCGCCGCCCGTAGAGGTCTTGGTTGTCCATGGAGGCGACCGCGTTCCTGCGCGGCCTGGCGCTGCTGCGGCTCGGCGAGGAACCGCGGGCGTGCACTTTGGGGGTGGCGGTGAAAAAAAGGCGGTGCGCGGCCGGGATCTTGTGGTCGTCGAGCACGACGGCGAACGGTTTGCCGCGCCGCCCGGCGGTGCGGTGGGCCTCGTCGCACACCATGACTGTCCAGGCCGCTGCACTGAACGCGCGGTGGGCCTCGACCAGGACCGCCGCCGATTGGTAGGTGGCGAAAACTACGCGCACACCTGCGGTGTCGGCCAGCCAGTGAGCCAACTGTTCAGCGGAGGTGGTGCTGGGTATTGATAGCTCGTCGTCGGCGATGTCTTCGGGGTCGCTGATCTGCTGGGAGCACACCGCCAGCGCGGAGAACGGCATTGGTGCCTCGCCGCGCCACACCTGATAGGTCTGCTCCAGTAGGCCGAGGGTGGGAAAGGTCAGCAGGACCGTGCCGGGGGCGCCGGCGAGCAGCTTGGCCACGGCGTGCACCGCCATGAGAGTCTTGCCGGTACCGCAGCCCGACACTAGAAGCGCCCGGTGCTCGTCGGGGGTGACGGCGTCGACGGCGGCGCGCTGATAGTCGCGAAGGGTCAGCAACAGCTACCTGCCGGATCGGGGAGAGTGGCTCAGTCGTATCAGAGCGTATCCGGCGCGCATTAGAAAGAAGGCGACGGCTGCGGTGACCTGCGACGAGAACTAAAACCCTGGCGGCGTTAGCGGGTTCAAGGGCGGGGGAAGCGAGTCCTTTGCCGGATCTGCTGGCGGTGGCGGCGTACCGGCCGCGAGTCAGATTGGTGGCAAGCTGTCGACGATGCTCATCGTTTTCACGCTGACGGTGACAATGCGCTTGATTAAGTCGACGATGTATCGGGGGTCGTCGTGTTCGCTGCACCAGGTATTGGGATCGTTGACGATCCCCGAGCCGCGGCTGTCAGTCTTGATCTGGTAGCGCTCAATGATCCATTCGAGCGCTGAGCGCGACCCGAGTCGGTAACGGTGCGCGTCCTCGGGAATTCCTGAGAGGGTGAGCTGGGAGTTGTAGATCAGGACGCTGCGGTCAGTCTTCGACTTGAATCGCATCTTTGTGACGCGCAGGGTCTCCTGCGGAGTGCCGTTGAGAGCTCCGGTCGTTGTTTCGAGAAGGGGGTAGGGAGCTGCGGTTTCGTATCCGCGGTGAAGGTCGCTGAGCGTGTGACCAGCGTGGGTGAAAGCG
>NZ_UGQM01000004.1 GCF_900454025.1 Mycolicibacterium gilvum
ATGACTGTTTCCGCGGATAAGCAGTGCGAAATCCTGGCCGTGGCGCTGCAGAAGGGCGGCGTCGGCAAGACCACCACCACGATCAACCTGGGCGCGAACCTGGCCGCGATGGGTCTGCGCGTCCTCGTGATCGACATGGATCAGCAAGCGCACAGCACCAAGGGGCTCGGCATCGAACTCGACGCCGAGGACGCCTCCATGTACGAGGTCCTGCACCCGGACCGGGCGATGCGCGTCCCGCTGGCCAAGGTCATCGTTCCGACGCAGTTCGGCATCGACGTCGCGCCCGGTCATCTCGCGCTCAAGGAGCTCGAGCGAACCGGGCTCGGATCGGGCGGCCAGTTGCGGCTCGCGCGCCAGCTCGACGACATCGAGGGCTACGACTTCGTGCTCCTGGATTGCCCGCCGGCGTTGGGGGAGCTGACCACCGCGGCGCTCGCGGCGGCCGATTACGTGTTGGCCGTCCTCAAGGCCGGCCCCGACGAGGTGGACGGCCTGGTGGAGCTGGGCAACTCGATCCTCGACGTTCAGGAAACGCTCAACCCCGACGTGGAAATCCGGTACGTGCTGCTGGCCGACTTCGACGGCAACCCGAAGGCGAGCAAGGACGTGCGTCGTCAACTGCGTGCCGACTGGGGGGAGTGGTCTGACGGCGGGGCCTACTTGGGCGAGATTCCGCACACGGTGCGAGTCGTGGAAGCCAAAGGCAAACGCGTGCCGGTCAACGTGCACGCCCCGACCAGCACGGCGGCGGTGGCCTATCGCGAGGTCGCGGAACGCATCGCGGCAAGGCGGCACGCAGCATGAACGCCGCATCGAAACCCACCGGATTGCAGGTCGGCTCCACCCGTCCGCTGTCGCGGGCAGAGCGACGCGCCCAAGCCGCACGGGTCACCGCCGACGACACCACGGTCAACGAAACCGCGCCGGCCGAGCCGGAGCCGCAGAACACCGATATCCCGCCCGCGCACGTGATGACACCACCCGGTGGTGAGCAGGCGACTCAGCCGACCGAGCCGGTTCGGCTGAAAGCCCGTCAACGCAAGGTGAAGAGTCCGTTCGCCACACAGCTGCACGCGGGGACCCTCGCGCGGCTCGAATGGATCAGGGCCCACGGATACGTCATCACCGACACCGTCGACGAGGCAATCAACCGCTACCTAGACGACGCCGGCATTCCAAAGCCGGACCGCAACGACCGCATGCCCTGAACGCGTGGGCAGCGTAAACCCCCACTTCATCGCCGTGACTGGTGGCGAACATGCGTGGCTCTCACCGCCCATCAATCGAGGGCGTCACGGGGTGGCCCACACCCTCCTTCAGGGCTGACGCAAAGTCGTCCTGATTCTCTCGTCGACGCTCCAGTTCATCTCCGCTGAGGCGGTCTTCAGTCGCGTCGAGCACATCGTCGTGTGCGTCGTAAGGCGACCAGGCAGATCCGCATTTCCAAGTCGATCGCAGCGAGGACACGCGCCAGCAGAGGCAGCGACGGCTGACGTGCACCGGACTCAATCCGGGCGATGGTCGATTGGGCGACCCCGGCCACATCGGCAAGCTCGCGCTGCGTCATGCCGCGCTCAAGGCGCGCCAATCTCAGCACGTTGCCGGCGAGGCGGTCGACGACCGCGCTCTTGGTAGGACCCATCCCTGCCACCACTCCATGATGGCCAATACGGCATCAGACTGTTCGATGGCTGGCCCCCAGACACCCCTTCTCGGCGATGCCGAACATTCGGCGATCAGCCGCTGCACCCCGCAGGTCTACACCTGTTCAGGCGAGACCTAGAACTGCCGCGACGCCACACGACGGAAACGAGCTCTAGGGCCGGTACTTCCCCCGTGTACCGGAACCACGACGAGAAAGGTGCGGCCAGTGCCCTGTAAAGCACGCTGTGCCAGCGCACAAGAAGAGAGCGGGACGACAGCCAGCTCCAGGAGCCATCTCCTGACCACCGAACAAGGAGACGCCCAATGAGCGAATCCATCCTGATCGTCGTAGCCGTCATCGTCGTGGCGATCACGGTCCTGGGCCTGGCGATCTGCTTCCTCGCGGGCTACCTGGCCCGCATTCCCGACTGCAAGGTCACCATCGGCGAAGTCGGCCGAGCGATCGGCGCCATCGTCGGGGTTGGCCTCGAAGCGGTGGCTGCGATCATCACGTCCGTGCGACGACCGTGAGCGCCCACCGCCGCATAGGGGGAAGGGGAGCGGACTTCCTCGGCCTCGATTGTGGCGAACAGTGGATGGTGGCCGTCAAGGCCGGTAACCGCCGCTGCGCGGTCGACCTACGGTCGAGCCTGGACAGCCACCACCCACCGCGCAAACGGGCCAGTACGAGGAAGCCGGGTGGGAAACGCTGGCCAGGCTCAGGGGGCGAGCTACTCGGACGGGGGCACCCCGGCACGGTCCAAGAACTCGTTGAGCGCCGCATCCACAATGTCGGTGACTGCGTACCCCCGGTCCTTCAACACCTCCACGCGCTGCTGCGTGCCCGGCCGCACATAGGTGTTCAACGGCACCTTCTGCTGCCGCTTACGCAAGGGCAGCGCACTACCGGCAGCGTCGGGCGCACCCCCGTCGAGAGCATCCCCAGCCGAATCGGGCATGCACGCATCCTACATGCATCCCTAAAAGTAGATTGCATGCAAATTGCTTGCATGTATGCACGCACGCTCTTACAGTGGTGAACATGGAAACCCTCGGCACGGTCCAAGACGACGTGAGTGCGGTCCGGGACTTCGCATCCCAGGTCCGTGCGCTGTGTGCGCAGCTGACAGCCAATCCGTTCAACACCCCCGCCGCAGAGAAGCTCCTCGATCTGCTCCTGGAGGACGCCCCGGCAGTGGATCTCGCCTTCGAACGAGTGCTGCGGTCAGTGATCCACGGACCCGCATCGACCGGCGCCCCGATCCTGGACATGCTCGGCGACCCACGCTGCACCCCGCACGCCGCGCTCGTCGTCGGTGCGGCGGCCTAAAGTCGGCCCTGATGAGCGCACCCTCGCCGCCGCCGAAGCCAGGCTCCACCGAGCACTGGCAGGCATGGCTGCAGCGGTACGGCGGTGACTACACCGATGACGCCGAGCGCCGCGCCGCCTACCGGGACTTCACGACAAACCTCGACACCATCCAGGCCGTCTTCTCCCCGTCCGATGACATGCACGTCGCCGGCTACCTCGAAGCCCACGAACGGGTGGCCAGCGGCGACGCAGACGGCCCCGACGACGCCGAGGTATGGGTTCCAGGCGATCTCACCGGCCACGCGCGAGCGGACTGGCTCGAAGGCTTCCGCTCCCACTTCGAGCCGTAGGCCCCGGCACTGGCGAGGAGGCGGTCGGAATCGTGACATCACGCTTTCCGGCCCGCACCGCACGACCGCGCCGCGTGCGCTCCTGCACGTCCGAGACCATGCCGCCACCTGTCGATCCGGCAATTCACCGCACCGTCCAGGCGGTCTACACCACAGATCTCGGGCTACCCGAGGACTGGACCACCGACCAGCGGACCGAGTTCATCCGCGACGAGGCCGACCGAATCACGTGGATAGCCCGTGCCCACGCCGCCACTCTCGGCGACCTGAGCATCCGCGACTGGACTTGCCGACACCACGGCCAGGTGCCAGACCCACTGACGCAGAATGCATTACGCACCGAGGCCCGCGCCCAAGCCGTGCGCCAGGTCCTCAGCACCGAGCTATACGAATTGATCGTGACCGACGACTGGTGACGAATCGAGCCGCGGCCCCGCACGGACCTCGCTCCGCGCTGTTCCAGAAACAGCCGTGTGCGCCTTGGCGTGTCGCGCGTTTCCAAAACGGTTTCGATGCAAGGGTGTGCAGTATGGCTCGCCCAAGCAAAGGTGACCGTGCAGCCCACATGGTCAAAACCCATCCGGCCGTCACCCAACGCCTCGTCGAGAAAGCCGCCGCCGCTGGCTCATCCTCGGTTACTCAGTACGTCGCGGACGTGCTCGCCCTGTACGCCGAAATGCCTCAGCACGTCCGTGAACTCAACAACCAATCAGCGCTTACGGTTCCGCGCACACTCCCGCCGCTTCGCGGCGACGTCTATGGACGGATCATGGTCCGCCCGCATCGCGAAGTCTCCGAACGCCTCACAGTACAAGCGCCGGGCTACAAAGTGCCGCCGTACATCGCCGACATCCTCTCCGTACACGTCGGACTGCCCGAGCACGCCCGCACGCGCGACGACGCCGAGGAGGTTCTGCCGCTGGCGATGTGATCACCCGCCAAGACCTCAACTTTGCTGGGGTCTTGGCCTACGTGACATCTGAATAGCTGGTGTGCGGATTCTCCCGCTGACATGACGAAGGCCCCGCGTTAGCGAGGCCCTGTCGGGGGTTTTGAACCGAGCTGGAACTCGGTTCCGGGTCCGCACCCATTCCCCGAAGGGATCTGTCTTGGTGGACAGTTCTCACGGTAGCGCACGCCCTGGAGCTGCACCAGCTTCGCCGCGCGATCGGTGCGCAAACCGTGACCTCTTTAGCGCTCGCGCACGTCGGGCGATCGGTGCGTGGCCGACGCCGCTTGGCGCGGCTGTAGCCCCGGCTGCTCCCAGCCCGCATGTGGTGCGTGCGCTGGCACACGAGCGTCGCCGTGACTGGGTGACGCGCGCCGGCTCCTGCGCACCGTCTGCCCCGATGTGGACCAGTCGCGCCGGCTGGCTCGACGGGCTGTCGCGGTGGGTGCACTCTCCGGCGTTCGGTCAGCTGTGCGCGCAGGTGCGGGTGTCGATCACCACGGCCACGCTGTTGTCGGTCGCCACGGTGATGGCCGAGCACGCCGACCACGCCACCGGCCGCCACGTCGCCGTCACCCGCGCGACAATCGCCGACAAGGTGGGCTGCGACGTGCGCACCGTGACCGCCGCCTGGCGCGTGCTGAGGGCCTCCAGATGGGCTGTGGAAGCGCAGCGGGGCCACGGTTCGACAACCACCCCCAGCGTCGGCCGTCGACCCTCGGTGTACCACCTGGTGCCGCGTCGCGAAGCCCGTCCAGTGACCCCACCGCTCGTGCATGATTTCCACCTACCGCCGTCAGGCGGTGTTGGTTGTTCTTCTCCCGTAGGGAGTTACTCACCAAGCGGGCGCGTGAGCGCGCCCGCCAACCGATGCTGCGACAACACGCGACAAACGCGGCCGCGGCGCGCTACCGCGCGCCCGCTGGCCACCCAGAAACTCGCCGCTGGACTGGTGGCGATCACGCACGGTCTCGATCGCGCCCACATCGGTGCCATCTGCGATGCACTCAGCGGCGCCGGCGTCGACCCCGCGGTGTGGTCCGCGCGTGCGGTCAACGACGCCCTCAACGCCGACATGCGCGCCCGAGGAACGACCTGGCCCGACCACATCGCCAACCCCGGTGCGTTCCTGGCCAGCCGGTTGCGACGGCTGTCCTGGACACCTCCCGAGACGGCGCCCAAAAAGGCCGGCGGCTGCGCCGCCGCCAGCATCGACCAGACGCCGCGCCCGGTGGTGCTCACCGATGCAGCGCGGGCCCGGATCACCGCCGCCCGAGAAGAGATCCGCCGGGTCCTCGCCGAGCGCGCCCAACGCCCCCGTGAGGAACACACCAGCAGCTCGCCCGCCGCGTCGTCGCGGCGCGACAT
This sequence comes from Mycolicibacterium gilvum, assembly GCF_900454025.1. Taxonomy (NCBI): domain Bacteria; kingdom Bacillati; phylum Actinomycetota; class Actinomycetes; order Mycobacteriales; family Mycobacteriaceae; genus Mycobacterium; species Mycolicibacterium gilvum. Next base: position 5,627 of record NZ_UGQM01000004.1, read on the forward strand.
CGGGCTGTCGGTCCAGACACGGCACGGCGGCGCGATGAACCGACTCGCAGCAGACCACCGCGCGGTCCGCGGAGACGCGATGGAACGCACCGTTGAACGTTCGGGTCGACGACGCGCCTAGTGGTTGCGAATCGGCGCGCTGACGTTGCGGCCAGACGCGACTCTCAGCAGCTTCCACTGACGGCCTTTTCGTCGTTTCTCACTCACGTCTTCCGCACTGCCTCCCGCTTTCTTCCACCCTCTCGCTGTTCCATCTTCGCCCGCTCACCCCATCTCCGCTGCCCTCTCACAACCCACCCCTGACCCTCTCACAACCCACCCCTGACCCTCAGTGCTACCGTACCCACCGTAGCAACATGGCACATTTGCACAAAATGTGCGAGGCTGGGCGGTAGCGCGCCGTGGGCGCGCTACCGCGAGAGCGGTGTGGTCCCGAAAGTCCTGGTGGCGGGAGGTGTGGCGGCGCGGTGTTGACGATCGCCAAGCTCGGCCAGTGGTCGGTGTCGTATTACGTCGATACCGCGCGGTCGGCGGTCGCGGCGGCGTTGGAATCGCGGGCTGCTGGTGGGGGTTTGGGCGAGTACTACAGCGAGTCTGAGACGCGGCTTCCGGTGTGGCTTTCGGCGGGTCGGGACACCGCCGCGGCGCAGTGGTTGACCGGTGCTGGCGGCCCCGGTGAGAGCGCTGATCTGGACGCGGTGACGCGCTGGCTCAACGACGGGGAATCACCGTGCGGGGCCACTGGGCGGGCGTTCCAGAAGCGTGCCGGGGTGCACGGTTTTGACTTGACGTTTTGTGCGCCCAAGAGCGTGTCGTTGATGCGTGGCTTGGGTGACGATGTGACCGGCAAGGCGGTGGCTGACGCGCACGCCTTCGCGATCGCTGAGGCGATGGAGTATCTGGCCGAACATGGCGGCTACACCCGGGTCCATAACCCGCGCACCGGGGAGAAGGATTTGGTGCGGTTACCGGGGATCGTGGCGGCGGGTTTTCAGCACGAAACCTCCCGCGCCGGGGATCCCCATCTGCACACCCATGTGTTGGTTCCCAACCGGCAAGCCCGCGCGGACGGGCGACTGGTGTCCCTGGATGGGACGAGCCTCTATCACGAGGCGAAGGCGGCCGGGATCATCTATCAAGCCACGCTGCGGCGCGAGCTCACCCGCTCGATTGGGGTGGAGTGGAACGAGGTCGATCCGCGCACCGGGATGGCCGAAATCGCCGGAGTAAACCGTGGCGATCTGTCGTCGTGGTCGACCCGTGCGACGCAGCTGCGCGAGTGGGCGAGCGGCCATCTGCGGGTGGAGTGCGACGAGCTTTCGGCGGCGCAGCTGGCGACCGCGCAGAAGGCCACCCGGCCGCGGAAACCCGAAGGTGTCGCGTGGGCGGCGCTGCGTGGCGGGTGGGCCGCCGACAAGCGCACTTTTCGGGTCAACATTGACGCCCAACGAGCCGCGCGAGAAGCGCGCCGGCGGGCCGGTGTGGACTACGCGTCGGTGGTGCGTCGCGCGGTGTCGCATGGCCTGACGAAGGCGGCGTTCACCCGCGCTGATTTGGTCGAGGCGATCGGCGCCCGGCTGCCGGTCGATGATGCCGATGGACCGTCGCCGCGCGAGGTCATCGAGCGCCTGGCCGATGGTGTCGCACTGCGCATCGGAGATGAGCGGGCAGCGCATCAACGCGAAGGGTCAATTCGCTACACCGCCGCCGATTTGATCGCCGAAGAACGCGCCATCATCGAGCTGATGGGCCGCCGCGACAGCGCCGCAGTATTGCCCGCTGTGGACACCGCGGGGCTGTCGCCGGACCAAGCCCGTGCCGTCACCGCCGTCGCGACTTCAGAGCGGCTTGTGCAGCCTCTCAGCGCCCCGGCAGGGGCCGGGAAAACGCACTCGCTGCGGGCGCTGCGCGCCGCGGCGCACGAGGCCGGGAAGCGGGTGTTGGTGGCCGCGCCAACCGGGCGCGCGGTCGACGTGGCGGTGCGCGAGCAGGCCGGCGACCACGGGGCCACCCTGGATGCTTTGTTGGGTCGCCTCGAGCGCGGCGAGGAGGTCCTTGAGGCCGACACCGTGGTCGTCGTCGACGAGGCCGGCATGGTCGGCACCCAACACCTACGCGCGTTGCTGGAGGTGGCCACCGCCGCGGGAACAAAGGTGGTTTTGGTCGGCGATGAGCACCAGCTCGCGCCGGTCGCTCAACGCGGCGGGACGTTCGCTCAACTCGTTGCCGATCTGCCGTGGGCGCAACGCCTGTCGCAGGTGTGGCGGATGCACGACCACCGCGAGCGGGATGCCTCGCTGGCCGTACGGGATGGTGGTCCGGCCGCGTTGCGCCGCGCGGTGGGCTGGTATCGCCGCGCCGAGCGGCTGCACACCGGGGATCAGGTCACCATGGCCGACGACGCCCTCGCGGCCTGGAAGGCCGACATCGCCTCAGGACACGATGCGCTGCTCATCGCGGACCGCTGGGAAATGGCCGACGCCCTCAATATGCGCATTCACTCCGAGCGAATCAGCGACGATGCGCCCACCGTGGCCGCGGCCCGCGGGCACCGCCTGGCAGCCGGCGACGTGGTGATCACCCGCCAAAACACCACCGAGATCGACACCTACACCGATCACACACTGGAAAAATCCGCGGACCCGATCCGCAACGGACAGCGCTGGGAAGTTCTCACCGTCGACACCGACAAGGGGCGGATCGCAGCGCGCCGCCTCGACGACGGCGCGATCGCCGCACTATCGGACGATTACCTGCGTCAGCAGGTCCACCTCGGCTACGCGGTCACCGTGCACGCCGCCCAAGGCGTCACTGCCGACACCTGCCACGCCCTGCTCTCAGCCGAGGCCGCCACCCGCTCGATCACCTACGTCGGCCTAACCCGTGGCCGAACCACCAACACCGTCCGCCTCTACGACACCCGCGCCGGGGAAGCCGACCACGAACACGCCGAGACCATCCCCGGTCAGCACACCGCCCGCCGGGGCACCCCGGCTGAGGCCGCCGCCGCACTGCGCAGCGTCCTGGGCCGCGACGACCGCGCGGCCACCATCGCCGCCGCCGCTCGCGGCGCCGACGAGGACCGGTTGCCCGAGCCGGTCGCCGAGCTACGCCGTTACCACTGCACCGTCACCGCCCGGCTGCGCCGCGAACACCGCATCGACCGCTACAGCGCCCAAGACCACAGCACCCGTGAACGTGCGCACGCTTCCGATCGGGCGCTCGTCGAGGTCCTGGCCGCCGCCACCCGCCACGCTGACCCGCTCCCCTTGCCCGGCCCGCATCCCGGCCCGATTACCGCCGCACTCGCCGCTCCCAAAGTGGTGGCCACCCTGGCCGCAGACCACGACGAACCCGAGCTGGCCGACACCCTCCACGCCGCCGCGGTCGCCGCCGGCCGAGCCCACGTCCGCATTCCCGCGACACCGGAACCGGGCCACCTCGACCTCGCTCAGTTGGCCGCGCGCATCACCGACCACCCAGCACCACACGGAGCCGTCGTGGTCGTCGAGGACGCCACGACCGCCGACCCCGCGCACCTGGCCACGGTGGCCACCGCTCTTGTCAGCGCGCACGGCCGGCTCCTGCTTATCGATAGCGGAGCGCCCGGAGCCGCTCGCCGTCTCCTCGACGGCCTGGCCCTGCCGTGGGCTGAAAACGCCCGTCCCGCACCAGACATCGACGATCCGGTCCTGGCCGCCGCCGCTGACCGTCACCGCGCTGAGGCTGCTCGCAGCTGGCGTGTCCTGACCACTCCACCCAGCCGCGACCGTGGACGCGACCGGGACCGGGGATATGGACTGGACTTCGACTGAACGACGCCGTGGTCAGGCAGTGTCTGCGAGCCAGGCTGCGTGCGCCGCACGGCACGTCGCGACGGCCTGAGGATCGATCACCTCGATATCGCGCAACACCGCTTCGCATTCCTCGACGGAACAGCCCCACTCAGTGAGCGCTTTGAGCCACGCCACCAAGGCCCGAACAGAGCCGTTCTCATCGGTCATTCTGGCCCAGATCCGGCCATAGGTGGCGGCCACACTGTCCCGGAACGCTGCACGCACCGTGTCATGGGCTATATCGAACAGCGCTTGAGCCTGCTCCGCGTACGTGTCGAGCTGCGGTATCCCAAACTCACGTTCCAGCACCGATGGTGCGGCGAGGGAAAGTGCAGTACGCCAATGTTGTTGCGCTGTTTGAATTTCGGGATTCCGCCAAGATGGCCGCATGAAAACTAAGTACTGGCCGCCCTCGGCGTAATCGGCATCTCGCCAATCGGGGTCACGGCCAGGTATCCCCACCATCGATGTGGCTCTCGACGTGGTGCGATCCCAGGCCAACACAGGAGGATCAAGAGAAGCGTTGGCGCACAACATCTTCAACGCCGCACCGACCTGCTCTAGCTTGTCGGCGTACCTCATCAATGGGTAGGTCGGCGGCGACGAGGCGTCTGCGGGCGAAACGTGAAACTCCCGCGCCCACAGAGATGCTTGGTCGATGGTGTTGGCTAACTCGGCATGCCAGCGCTCCAGCTCGACCCTCCAGGCCGCGCCATCCGCACCCTCTGGTGTCGTCATCGAGGAGCCTCATACTGGAGGTCCTCTTCGACGCTGACCAGAGCCTTGGCGATCACGTCGCGTAGACGAGGGGCGTCGCCGGTCGCGGCCGCGGCGTAACACATGTCGGGGAGCGGCAACGGGCGCCGAGCCCACCCGCCGATGTGTTCGGCCGTACGCGCGACAAGCCAGTGCGCCCGGTACCGGGCACGCTCCTGGAGGGTGTCGGCGGGATTGGCGGTGCTGCCGTTCACGAACGCCGGCCGGAAGATTGCGGTGGTGGCGTTGAAGCTCTTGGCTTCGGCGTCGTATTCCGCCCACTGCTGCACGGTGGGTTCGCGGTCTGCGCCCCTGGCCATCCAGACCTGGCGTATCGAGTCGTGGATGCCGTCATCGATCGCCTGAGCCTGAGTGGTCGCCGAGTGGATCAACGATGCGCTCACCCCTGAGATGATGCGGTCCTGAAAGATCGGGTCGGCCTCCATGACGCGCAGCAGCCGTGGGTACACCTCGGGCCACAGCACCGCCAGGCGGTGTTCGTGCATGCCGTCCAGGACCGGTGCGGGGACCTCGACGCCCTCTTGCCGCCACGGGTTGGTTTGGCGCGTGCACGAGGGTGGGTGTTCGACCCCGGCATCCCGCAGCACGTTCACCACGCCTGTCGTCGCGGCCGCAACCAGACGCCATCCCGTCTCAGCGCGCAGCTGCGCGTACTCGATGAGCACACGCGCCGGGTCTCCCCACCCGAACCAGAGTTGCCGAAAATGGTCGTCCACCAACGGATCTGTGGACAGCACTCGCACGGAGCGGGGAACGAAAACGCCCGCCGGGATGTAACTCGCCCCGTCGTTGGAGGTGATGACGGTTTCCGTGCCGCTCGGGGAGCGGAATACTCCTACCGCCCATTCAATGGGGTACTGGACTTCTTGAGCCGCGTGCTGAAGCTTGTACGCCAACTCCTTGGCGGCCGCGGCGTCGGCGGACTCGCGGCGCTCGCGCGCCGCCGCGGTCTGGCCCGCGGCGACGACGCTGGCCGGGATCAGTGTCGGGCTCGCAGCCGCACTCGCTGCGGACGGGGCGGGCGCTGCCGGGGCATTGGTTGAGCTGAGGGTGCCCGCGGGCATGGTCGGTGCCGGGGGCGGCGCGCCCGCTGGGGGACCCATCGAACCGGGCGGCAGCATCATCGGCGCACCACCGCCACCGGTACCCGTACCCGCCCCGGTAGGCGCGGCAGCCGGGACGGCCGGGGACACCATGCCCGGCTGCGCCGCCGCTGGCGACACACCACCGCCAGGGACAGCCAACACCGGGGGTGCCGCGTGCCCACCACCCGCCGAGAGGGCCGGTGACGGACTCGCCGGGGCTGGAGGCGGTGCAGACGGTATTCCGCCGCCCATCCCCGCTGTCGTCGCCATTCCCTGGTTGAACGCCGACGACAACGGCGGCGCGCTGCCCGCACCTGACGCGACTCCCGAGTTCGGCAACCCACTTGCCGCGCCCGGCATCTGACCGACACCGCCGCTCAGCGGATTAGACCCCACCCCCGGCATGCCGCCACTGCCCAGGCCGCCTGGCATCTTCGGAGTCCCGCCACCGGAACCCATCCCGCCGCCGCCGCTCCCCAGCCCGCCCATCGACGGCACACCACCACCGCCCAGCGGTGTCGCCGGCCGCGGCGTAGCAGCTGCTCCCGGTGTCGCCTGAGTAACCGGCCCCGATGCAGCAAGTCCCTCATCGCCCACAGCAGTGCTGCCAGTCCCGGCATCGGCGCCTGGAGTGACCCCAGGCTGCGTGACGGAGGTACCTGCTTTGTCGGTCGGTGCCTCTGCCGGGGGTCTGGGCGCATCCTCGCCGGCTGTGGGCTTCTTGGTGTCGCTCAGTGGATCGTCGCCTTGGGCGATGCCCGGTGACGGTTGGTCGAGAGGCTGGGCGGGTGGTGTAGCGGGGACCTCGCCCCATTTCGTCAAAAGGCTGAGGGCTCTTGTGTTTTCGCTACTCCTCTTGAAGGAGGTGTGAGCGGCCATAGCGGCCGTAACCCCCGCCTCGGTCTGATACATGGCAACGCCGTGGTACTCGGCAACGAGCGCTTCGGCCTCGCCAGGCAGCTTCGCCGCGGCGATTTTGGGATCAGCCTCACGGATTAGCTGTTCTTGGCCTGCACGCGTGTCACGGAGCACCGTGGCGATGTCAGCGCACTTGTTGGCGCACTTGTCGTGCCATTCGGCGATCGTTTTGGCTTCCTCGGCCAACACCGCACCGGCCCGGTGGGCTTCGTCGAAGCCCTGGGAATCGGCGGCATCGCGAAACTGCGCGTTGTCGGTGACGATCTTTTGGTGGATGCCGTCCCACGCCGTCGCGCCAGCTCGATAGGTCTGCTCCTGGGCGTCCCAGTGCGCGGCATCAGGTGGCTCCATGTCCGGCGTGACTATCAGCCGCCCATACGAACCCGCAGATCCCCCAGCGGCCGGCATCAGCGCAATCCGCATTCATCTCGGATGACACCGATCAGATCGTTGCCGCGCTGCTGTTCGTGATCTGCCTGCTCCCAGTGACGCATATTCAACGCGTGCAGCATGTCGATACGGGCGTCGATCCAGTCGCGCAGCGGCTTCTCAGTCGAAAGCGGTGTCGCAGCACTCATTTGAGAACGCAGATAGGAGACGGCAGCCATTCCGGTTCGCTTCTCTGTCGCCAGCGCTTCAACGCTTTCGGGACTACGCCAGCTCTGTTCCAGAGCTTCGGCACTCGCTCTACTCGCCAACGCCGTTGATCGCGCTGACCGCTCCCAGGCAGAGCATGCAGCGGACTTCGCCGCCTCAACCTCGCTGCTGCTGTAGGTGGCCGGCGGAGGTGCGACGACGTTGACCGTGTGCTGCGCGGGTTCGACGGTGCGGACCAGGGCCAGGCCGCTGGTCACCGCTGCGCCGGCAGCCAGCACTAGTGCTGTCGCAGCGACGGCCACCCCCGTGCGGTGGGGCCGCCGGTACCCCATCGTCATAGGACGACCGTATCGCGACTGGCAGACATCGAGCCACCGCCGGAGCCACATCCAAAAACACGAGTTTACGCAGCTCATGTCATCTATAGGCAACACCGAGCAACTCGGTGGTGGTGCGGCAGTTCGCCCGGGCGCGGCCGGGAATCGTCGGTAGCGGCCAGTACGGTCGAGCGCATGGGATCTCTCTTGGAGTACGTCGCTTACGACATGCCCTCCGAGTTAGGTGCGGCCGTGCGAGCGACAGCTACCGCGGCAATGGACAACGCGTTTGACGAGGTGCTTCCCCAGGGAGTCACCCCGATACCGCAGGTGTTCGTGTTCGACCGCTTCGGTGAACAGCAGTTGGTCGGACACATCATCTGCCGCGGGTATGAACGAGGCTCGGACGCCGCGCAGGCGGTGGCGCATCTGGGCAGAATTGCCGCCGCAGTAGCGGGCACCGACCTGCTTGTGACGTGGGAGGAGACTGACCTTGACGGGCCGTCTCCAGCAGCTCCGGCGTTCGCGATTCTCGAAGCCGCCTTCGATTACCACGCCCTTACCCTGGTGCCCTTCTACCAGCGGAGGGTCGGTCGGGCGCTAGACGGCCAGGCCAGGGTCGAGGTCATCCGGGACCGACCGACAGATACATACGGTGGCGCAGCGCTGCCATCGTCGGTCCACAGTCTGCTGCACCTGTGGCGCACCTGCCTGGCCACCTACGACTGGGACTATTCACAACAGGTCGTGGCCGACGCTGTCCAGGCCGGCTACGACATCGCGCTCTCTACTCCGAGGGGTTGAGCCGGGATCGGTCGGCCCGTGACCTATCCCCCGGTCAACGCTAATGTCTCAAAACCGACGGTTATAGAGACGCGAAGCTAACGCGCTTGGCTGCTCAGTCGTCGGCCAGGCGGACGCGGATGGGGCGCAGTAGGCGACGGTGCTGGGGCTTGACCCAGAGCATCATGATCTCCGCGTAGCCGGTGTTCATCGTCTCCACTCGAACGTTGACCCGAACGCCGGCCAGATCGAGCATGGGCACCTCACCGAGCCCGTGGTCGATCGCCGCCAGGAACGGGTAGGCCGATGGGTGCAGGCGTCGCGGATATCGCGTGTTTCCGAAGCGCTCCACCCACTTCGGGGAGCGAGGTGTTTCCTGACGGTCGTAGCTGCCGTCGCTGTTGGGCATCTTGCTCAGGCACAGGACGTGGACGGCGTCCTGGTGTGTTTCAGCGTAGCGCCGAAATGCCGCCCGAAGAGACGATCCGTAGCGTTGGGCGAGGTGGGTCACGCTGGCGACGCCGATCTCCAAGCTTCTGGCGTCGTGGGTGAATCCGTGTCGCTGAAACAGCAGCTCAGCGGCACCCTGATTGGCTTCCTGCTCGAAGAGTCGGTTGGTTGAAGGACTTAACGTCTCTTCGTTGTCGGTGTGGACGAGCTGCTGCTGCCAGGGCAACAGGTCATGGGTGACTTCGTGGAGTTTGACGAAGTTCTTGCGTACCTCGTGGGTGACCAGCTCGCTGACGTGGACGGTGCGCTCACGACGGTCCAGCGCGCCGCGCAGGCCCCGGAATCCGCGGCGAACGAGATCGCGCACCGCCTTGGGCATCGCGGCGAGCACCCCTTCGTCGAGGGTGAAGTCATCGGCCTCCAGAAGGCCGCGCGCCGACACGATGTCATCCACCGGCGTGGGGTACCGGCCGTAGGCATCAGCGGCCTTGAGCAGCGCGTGAGTGCGTTGCTCGATGTCCTGAGCGCTGTCGAGGTCCTCAAGCATTTCGCTGCCGCTGCTTGTGCCGTAAGAGCTGGAGGTACGTGGTGAGGGCCTCCGCCTCCTCCGCGGTGAGGCCCTCGGAACTCAGCGCGTGGGCCAGGGTGTTGCCGTGCGGCGTGCCACCTGGCACGACGTATCCGGCGCGACGCATCAGTTCGAGGTAGTCCGCGCCCAGCGTTTCGGCAAGACCGTGTAGCACCTTCGGCGATGGGCTCTTGACCTCGCCGCGTTCGAGTTTTTGCAGGTAGGCGGTACTGATTCCGGACGGCTCGGCAACGGCTTTCAACGTCTTTCCCGAGAACTCTCGAAGTTCGCGCAGGGTGGGGCCGAGGGAAGCGTTGTCGGTGGTCATAGCACCATTGTAGGCGGCTTTACACGATAGTAGAAACGTCTGATACACTAAAGTGGAAAGGCATTTACCAAAGTGTTAGGCTCTGCTCCACGGGCCGGACGCACAAGAAAGGAAATCGTTAATGGCCAAGGGACATCACCGCAGCGCGGCCACCGGTCGCTACGTCAAGGCGTCCACCGCGGCGCGCAACCCCAAGACCACGGTCACCGAACGGGGTGCCAACCGCAGCAGTGGAACCCATCACCGCAGTGCCATCACCGGCAAGTTCGTGAAGGGCTCCACGGCGGCACGGCACCCCAACACCACGGTCACCGAACGCGGCTGACCACTTCTCCGAGCGGCGGGGGATCTCCGGTCCTCGATGTACCGCCCCGCCGCTCGGAGTGCCTCTCCGCACGCAGAACCCCTCAAGGAAAGTGAGGCCATCATGGCCGTGTCCGTCCCCACCATCACCTGCCCGTACTGTCGATTCACCTTCGTGAACGTCCGGGTCACCAAGCACGGGCTCATCCGTTGCGGCAACTGCGGCAAGACGATGAAAATCTGACTCCGGCAACATGATTGGCTCTCGCAGCTAGACCTCCAGCTGCGAGAGATACCGGTAGGCCGTGGCGCGACTAATGCCGAACGCCTTCGCAAGCTCGGGAACGGGCTCACCGGTCGCCGCCAGCCGACGCAGCTGCTTCTGGCGCTCCGCGGTCAGTTTCGCCGGCTTCGTGGCCGGCAGTTGACGGGCACGCCGAGACTCACGTGAGGCGGCCCGACGCTCACGGCCGAGTTCGAGTTCGAGTTCAGCCAATGTCGCCATGATGGCGGCCACTGCCCGACCGGTGGGCGTGCCGGTGTCCACCCCTTCGCGTAAGGCGCGCAACAGAATTCGACGCTCACCCAGATCCGCAATGGTGCGGGTGACTTCGGCGACCGATCGGCCCAACCGATCGATGGCCGTGACCACCACCGTGTCACCTTCGCGCGCGTAGTGCAGCAGCGCCGCTAAGCCCGGCCGCCCGACGTTCACCGCACCGGACAGCTTGTCGGTGAACACGTGGCCGGATTCAACACCCTGCGCGGCCAGCGCCGCGAGCTGTGCATCGAGGTCCTGACCAAGAGTGCTCACCCGCGCATACCCAAGGATCGTTGTCACGCGTCCACCGTCTCATCAACCTCCGACATCGAGGATCTGAGACACGCGGTGTGAGACGAGAAATGAGACACCGCGACCTGGCGCTATGCGGACTGGGCACTGCTCCGCGGTGCCTGTCTCGTTTCTCTAGAAACGAGACAACGCTGCGGCTAGCAAGCAATGACTAGCTATGACGGGGGTAGTCCGTTCGGGGGCGGTCCTCCGGGGCCGCCAGGTGGACCTGCGGGTGGGGCTCCGGGCGGTGCGCCGTCGCCGGTGAGTTGCCCGCCGGTGGGAGCGGTATCAGTGTCGATGCCTACGGCCAAGGTGACGAGATAGCCGCTGTTGATGTTGCCGCTGACGGTGGCGAGTTGGGTGGCGCCGTTGTCGTCTCCGAAGACGTTGTCGCTGTCAAGGGTTACTTGGGCGAGGTTGGTAACTGATTGTTCGTATCCAGTCTGTGCGTAGACGACATCGGCGACCTCTTTCGGAAGTGCCACTTGAGATGTGGCGATTGCGTTGGCGGGGTCGGTGATGCTTTCCTGGTCACGGTAGACCTCGAAGTGGATGTGCGGCCACCGTCCTAGATAGCAGGCGGGGAAGATGCTGGTGTATGACACTTTTCCGGTGTTGTCGGCGATCTGGACGCCGCGTAGGTAGTTCTGGTCTTCGATGCCCTCGGAGTACAGGGAGTAACCACCGCTGCGGTCGCAGTGCCAGACGTAGACGGCTGCGCCCGCGAACGGGCGGCCGCCGTTGGTGATATCGGTGATCGTCAGTTCCAGCGTCATCGGGACCCCTTCGGCAACGCTGGTGGCATCGCCGAAGCTTGACCGGATATCACTGCGGACGATGCCGCTTTGTTCGAGCACATCCGGGCCGTTTGAGCCGTCACCCGGGTACGGGCCGGCCGTTTCGTCGGGAATTTCGGTCAGCGTGGTCGATGCGCCGGTCGAGGAGGATGCCGGCGTCGACGATGCATCATTCTTCGCGGTTGCACACGCAGCGAGCCCTGCGGCGGCCGCTCCCCAACCAAGGACATGAAGCATTCTGCGTCGGTTCAGTAGTGTGTCGACGTCGAACATCAGTCCCTGCTCATCGATGTCCTCGGTGGGTCTGGGTAGCGTCCGGCCTTGATGCGCGACCCGCCTACGGCGGGTCAGATTGTTTTCCCTCTGCTTACCTTGCTGGCTGAAACTCATGGGCCCCAAAGTAGGTGCGCGAGCTATGTTTCCGCTTTGCGCGCGGGTGGATGTGTCACCGGGGAGCTGTGACTCTATGACGTGTGAGGCCAACCATCGGTAAAGGAACCGCGGGTCGGGGCGGGCTGCACAGCTGGCGGAGCAATGATCAGAACCTGTGGATGAGCCTCGGGATGGGGGCGTGAAAGTGGGCGCACCTTCCCGAGGATGATCTGAAAGTCAGTAGGTCCGATCATGAGCCGGCGTTGGCGCGCTGGTTCGGGAAGGTACGCCCATGCTCACCGTAGTTCACGACGCCGAGGACGCCAACGGCCACGAGGCCTCTGGGCGCTCGTTGTTGGACGAGATCGTCCGCGACGGTGCCCGGCAAATGCTGGCCGCGGCGTTGCAGGCCGAGGTCGCCGCGTATGTGGCCCAGTACGCCGATCAGCTCGACGACAACGGGCACCGGCTGGTGGTGCGCAACGGCTACCACCAGCCACGTGAGGTGTTGACCGCAGCCGGTGCGGTGCAGGTGAAAGCTCCACGAGTCAACGACAAACGCGTCGACCCCGACACTGGTGAGCGGAAACGGTTTTCCTCGGCGATCCTGCCGGCGTGGGCGCGCAAGTCACCGCAGATGAGCGAGGTGCTGCCGCTTTTGTATCTGCACGGGCTGTCGACCAGTGATTTCGGGCCGGCCCTGGAGCAGTTTCTGGGCTCGGGTGCCGGGTTGTCGGCCACCACGATCACCCGGCTGACCAGTCAGTGGCAAGATGAGGCCCGCGCGTTCGCCGCCCGGGACCTGTCGGGCACCGATTACGTCTACCTGTGGGTGGACGGCATCCACCTCAAGGTCCGCCTGGACCAGGAAAAGCTGTGCTTGCTGGTGATGCTGGGTGTGCGCGCTGACGGCCGCAAAGAACTGGTGGCGATCACCGACGGCTACCGCGAATCGACCGAGTCGTGGGCTGATCTGCTGCGCGACTGCAAGCGACGCGGCATGACCGCCCCGGTGCTCGCGGTCGGCGATGGCGCACTCGGGTTCTGGAACGCGGTGCGTGAGGTGTTCCCGGCCACCAAAGAGCAGCGGTGCTGGTTTCATAAGCAGGCTAATGTTCTTGCCGCGCTGCCGAAATCAGCGCACCCGTCGGCGTTGGCGGCGATCAAGGAGATCTACAACGCCGAGGATATCGACAAGGCCCAGCTCGCGGTCAAAGCCTTCGAGGTCGACTTCGGGGCCAAGTATCCTAAAGCGGTCGCCAAGATCACCGACGATCTGGACACCCTGCTGGAGTTCTACCACTACCCGGCCGAACATTGGATTCACCTACGCACCACGAATCCGATCGAAAGCACCTTCGCCACAGTGCGTTTGCGCACCAAGGTCACCAAAGGCCCGGGATCACGCGCGGCCGGACTGGCTATGGCCTACAAGCTCATCGACGCCGCCGCGGCCCGCTGGCGCGCCGTCAACGCCCCACACCTGGTCGCTTTGGTCCGCGCCGGCGCGGTCTTCCACAAGGGAAAGCTGCTCGAACGCCCCACCGAGATCACCCCAACACAGCCGCCCACCGACGGCGCCGAACAACCCGGAACGGAGGTCGCCTGAACAACCCGATCCACAGGTATTGACAATTTCTCCAGCTGGCGCCTAGGGCGGGCTCAGTGTCTCCCAATGTGGAGGCCCTAGCGTGCTGTGAGCGAGATCAATCTCGCTGCTCGATATGATTAGCAAAGGAAGGAAGTCGCCGGTGAATTTCACGCGAATGGTGTGCACCTCGACGTTGGCCGCTGGAGTTGGAGTCGCTGGCCTGCTCGGAGTGGGCTTGGGGGCGGCCAATGCTGAACCCGGCCAGCAGTGCAACGCGCCCAATGCTCCGGCGTGCCAGCCGCAGAACAACGGTCCGCAAGGCAACAACTGGCAGAACCGCGGTATCGACCAAGGGCGACAGGATCATCAACCGTTCACCTACAACGGCCATCAGGTTCAGCCGTTGCCGGCCGGAAACGGAGACGGGTGGGGTTTTTGGTTCCTGGGCCAATGGATCCGACTGTGAACCCATCGCGGTAGTTAAATATTGCCGCTAGTGCGACTGTCCGGCACAGCCGTGAATACGACGATGCCGAGTAGGAGCATCTGGGGCGCCTCGCTGCCAGCGCCAGGCGCAGCAGTGTCTCGATCGGCAATGGCCGCCCGGCGATCCTGCAGCTTTGACCTTGTCCGCCGCGACATCTCCCACACCTGCTGAAGCGGCGTGGTCGTGAACCTCAGCTGCCCGCTAGTGCGCATCGGCGCTGGCGCGCCTGTTCCGACATACGCCCAGGCTAGGCGCTGCGGTGCTCATCGAGTTTGCCGGTTGCTGATGGTCAACTCTGGTAGATCGACCAGCTATCACACGCGAAACAGGATCTGATTAGTCCCGATTCTCTAGAAGCGAGACACCGCGGCTCATCCTCTCCGTTCACGAGAAGTCACGACACGATCCTTTCCACGAAGGCGCGGACTACGCGAGCGGTAGGTAGACGCGGTTGCCGTGGTCGGCGAATTCCTGGGATTTGGCCGCCATCCCCTTCTTTGCATCCTTCGAGTAGGCGTCGCGAACGTCGTGGCTGATGCGCATTGAGCAGAACTTGGGTCCGCACATGGAGCAGAAGTGCGCGGTTTTGGCCGGTGCGGCGGGCAGGGTCTCGTCGTGGAACTCCCGTGCGGTGTCGGGGTCGAGGGACAGCGCGAACTGGTCGTGCCAGCGGAACTCGAAGCGCGCGGTGGACAGCGCGTCGTCGCGTTCCTGGGCGCGCGGGTGGGCCTTGGCGAGATCGGCGGCATGCGCGGCGATCTTGTAGGTGATCACGCCGGTCTTGACGTCGGCCCGGTCGGGCAGGCCGAGGTGCTCCTTGGGCGTGACGTAGCAGAGCATCGCGGTGCCAGCCTGGGCGATGATCGCCGCCCCGATCGCAGACGTGATGTGGTCGTAGGCCGGGGCAATGTCGGTGGTCAGCGGTCCTAGCGTGTAGAACGGCGCCTCCTCGCACAGCTCCTCCTCGAGGCGGACGTTCTCGATTATCTTCTGCATCGGGACGTGGCCCGGGCCTTCGATCATCACCTGCACGCCATGGGCTTTGGCGATGGTGGTGAGTTCGCCCAGCGTACGTAGCTCGGCGAACTGCGCCTCGTCGTTGGCGTCGGCGATCGATCCCGGCCGCAGTCCGTCGCCGAGGGAGAAGGTCACGTCGTAGCGGGCGAGGATCTCACACAGTTCGGCGAAGTGGGTGTAAAGGAACGACTCGGTGTGGTGTGCCAACATCCACGCGGCCATGATCGACCCTCCGCGGGACACGATGCCGGTGACCCGGCCGATGGTGAGCGGGATGTAGCGCAGCAGCACCCCGGCGTGCACGGTCATGTAGTCCACGCCCTGCTCGCACTGCTCGATCACCGTGTCGCGGTACACATCCCACGTCAGGCGGGTGGGGTCGCCATCGACCTTCTCCAATGCCTGATACATCGGTACGGTGCCCACCGGGACCGGTGAATTGCGCAGGATCCACTCGCGGGTGAGGTGGATGTCGCGGCCGGTGGACAGATCCATGATCGTGTCGGCACCCCAGCGGGTGGCCCACACCATCTTGTCGACCTCCTCGGCCACCGAGGAGGTGACGGCCGAGTTACCGATGTTGGCGTTGACCTTCACCGCGAATGCCTTGCCGATGATCATCGGCTCACTCTCGGGATGATTGTGGTTAGCCGGGATCACGGCCCGGCCGCGGGCGACCTCGTCGCGGACCAGCTCGGCGGGCAGTCCCTCCCGCTCGGCGATGAACGCCATCTCGGAGGTGATCTCACCGTTGCGTGCGCGTCGAAGCTGCGTCCCGCGGTCGCGCACCACACCGGGGCGCGCCGGTAGGCCGGCGGCGAGGTCGACCACCGTGGCGTCGTCGGTGTACGGACCGGACGTGTCGTAGAGGTCGAGGTGGTCGCCGGTGGTCAAATGCACCCGGCGGAATGGGACCCGCGCGCCGCCGGGTAGGTCGCGGTAAACCTTCGAACTGCCCGTGATCGGGCCGGTGGTGACGGAAACGGGATCGGACACGACGGACATCTCAAAGCTCCCTACGCCGGCATTACCCGGTCAGGTTCATACGGTCGACGGCCCATTAGCCGTCCTCTCAGCGCACTCAGGTGTGCACTCCCGCGCGGACGCTACGAATTTAGCAGCCCATGTGCAGAGTCGCCGCCCGCACCCGCTACCCGACCGCCTCCTCGCCGCCGACCCAACCGCTTGAACCTAGTCCAGCTGAGACAAGAACTGATTGATCTCAGTTCTCTAGAAACAAGACAATGTGGCCTAGCCCATCGTTGTCGATTGCGTGGGATTTCGGTTCTTGGCTTCACCGCCGCGCCGCTAGTCACTGTCCGGGTTTCTTGATGGGTATAGGACGGTGATGAAGATGTCTCTTACGCTGATGGTGGTTGGAGTGGGCGCCCTGACCGCAGCGGTGTTGAGCTACGCGCTGGGACTCGCCCAGGCGGGGACTACAGCAGGGATTGCGGCACTGTTGCTCACTGGAGCTGGTCTAGCACTGCTCAATCAAAATGGTCGATACGCGGCCCAGCAGCAGCGCACCTGGCCCGGTGACTGAAGTCACCCACCCCGGTTATCCCCGCGCCGATCTTGGAGGTTGCACTCGTCGATAACGCGTCGCCCCGGCATCCCCGGTGGCACCGTCTTGGGAACCCGCGAGCCCGGGGGCGCGGTGGTGGTCGGTGTCGGGAAACCACTTAGTAACTCCGCCACGAGTTCACGCTGGGTCACCCACCGATGAACCCCACCATCAGCCCACCCTTGACGACGATCAATGGCTGCACTTATCCGCTCATCCGAGCGGGCCGATTTGGTGCGGTGCCGCCGGGGTATAGCCGCTCTATGTCTTCAACCAACGAGCAGCCCGACCTTAGTGAGGTGTTGACCCCCGGTGAGGAAGTTCACCCGGATCGCCACGAGCACGCTAAAGAAGGCAAACACCTCGATGAAGCTGAACTTGAGCGACGCACTCAGCACGAACGTGACGTAGTGCACGGTGAACCCACCACCTAGTTGTTCTGGAAGGGCCCCGTCTGCCGCCCGAGTCTGCAGACGGCAATAACATCGTGAGAAAGAGGCCGTGGAGATGAAGGCGGAACCGGGAAACAGCGCTGACGCCCCGATTGGTGAGCTATTAGTTCAGTTGTCGACGCAGACGTCGCGGCTGGTGCGCGATGAGATGCGGTTGGCGCAAAAGGAATTCGCGGATTCAGCCAAACACGCCGGCATCGGCGCTGGCCTCATCAGTGTCGCCGGACTGTTAGCGGTGTTCGGGTTGGCCAGTCTTATCACCGCGGCGATCGCCGCTCTTGCGCTGGTACTACCGGTCTGGGCGTCAGCATTGATCATCGCTGCGGCTCTGTTCATCATCGCCGGCATCGCGGGTCTTATCAGCAAGAAACAACTCAGTGAAGCCTCCCCCGCCCCGGAGGCGACCATTGCCAATGTCAAACAAGACCTCACCGAAGTGGAGAACGCCCGTCATGGCCACTGAGCAGCCACCGTCGCAACCACCCTCACCCGACCTCTCCGGCGAGCCTGGGCCTGACGCCAGCGCCGCGGACATTGAAGCTGATATCGAGAAAACGCGTCACGAACTCGGCAACACCGTGGAGGCACTGGCCGCGAAAGCGGACGTGAAAGGTCAGGCACAACGCAAGGCTGCCGAGGCGAAAGCCCGACTCACCGACAAAGCTGTGCAGGCCCGCGAAGTGGTCGCCGAAAAGGCCAGTGCCGTGCAAACGGCCACCCAGGAAGCGCTCACCGACAACACCGGAGCGGTGAAACCGACGGTGCCGGTCGCCGCCATCGTGGCTGCAAGCCTGCTCATCGTCGGCATTCTGGCGTGGCGTAGCCGTCGCTAGCGTGCGCGTTAGCTCAGAGAAAGAGGTGTCCGTCGTGGAGAAAACCACGAGTACGTCGGCCAAGATTCTGTATCGACCAGTGGGGCTGCTCAGTTCGGTGGTGGGTGGACTTCTCGCTGGCGTCATCTTCAAACAGGTGTGGCAGCGCGCCACCCCCGGTGACAAACCCGATCCGCCGAAGGCGTTAGAGACCGAGTATCCGTTCAAAGAGATTCTGTTGGCCGCCGCCATCCAAGGCGCTATCTTCTCCGTGGTCAAGACAGTGATCGACCGTCAAGGTGCCCGGCTGTTCGAGAGGGCCACCGGCGAATGGCCCGGCAGTTGACCGCGGCCACCACTCCAACCGCTTCGACAGAGGGAAGATGTGAGATGGCAATAGTGACGGGTTCAGTCGAGGTGGCCGCACCGCTGTCAGCGGTGTACAACCAGTGGACGCAATTCACGTCTTTCCCCCACTTCATGTCCGGGGTTGAGCAGGTCACCCAGATCGATGACACCCACACCCATTGGGTAATCAGCCTCGGCGGGGTAACCCGCGAATTCGACGCCACCATCGTGGTGCAGCACCCTGATCAACGTCTGGCCTGGAGCAGCACCGACGGAACCACCCACTCCGGAGTAGTCAGCTTCGAGACCCTAGACGACACGCACACCCGGGTCACCGTGGAAATGAATTGGCAGCCCGCCGGTCTGATTGTTGCCCGTCATTGAGCGTGACGATGTTGTCGTCATCGGTGGTGATGATGACGGATCGATGAGAACAGCCCCGCTCGGTGTTTTGAGCGGGGCTGTGGTGGTCTCGGTGACGGGATCGTCGCCGCGGTGATGCCGTGGTGGTCTCGGTGATGGGAGTCTGGTTCAGTCTGAGGCTGTTTCGCTGATGGCGATGCGGGCAGCTTTCTCACCGACGATGGAATGACCGGCCGCGAACGCAGCCGTCAGCGCGTGCAAGGCGAGGTTGTTGACCGCTCGTGGGTGTCCGCGTGAGGCGTTGTGAATCAGGGTGACGGCATCCTCGGCGAACAGGGTGTCGGAGCGGCCGGCGATCTTGGTGTGATGGCTGATGTAGTCGGCGGTGTCAGCTGGACTCATGCCGGGCAGGGTGTAGCGCACGGCGATGCGCTGATCCAACGCGGCAAGGACACCGAGGCGTAGCCGGTGCCGCAGGGTGGGTTGGCCGACCAGCACCACCGCGAACGGTGACCCGGAGTCCATGTCATGGTTCGTGAGCAGCCGGATCGCTTCGAGCTGATGGTTGTCGAGCAGATGGGCTTCATCGACGACGAGCACGGGGTTGCGGCCGCGTTCGGCGTGTTCAGCGGCCAGGGCGTCCGCGGCCTGGGGTGCGAGGCGGGCGGTGTGAAAGACCGGGGTGTGTCCGAGTGCGGCCACGATGTGGGTGAGCATCCCGCGGACTCCGATGGTGGGGTTGGCCAGGTAGATGATGACGTGCCGGGCGGGGTCCAGGGCGGTCGCCGCGGCGCGGATGGCCACGGTTTTGCCGGCGCCGACTTCACCGGTGATGACCCCGATCGCGCACTGATTGACACACCAGCCGATGCGGGCGATCGCTTCACTGTGGCCGGGGTGGCGGTGCAGCATCGACGGAGCTAGATTCCGCCCGAACGGCATCCGGGAGAAACCCCAATGCGATTGCAGCCGTTCAATACTCATGCCGACACCCCATCTTCATGAGCAGCGTTGCTGGGGTCGAGGTCGGTGATGGAGAGCTGGCCAGGAATCTGAGCATGGTCGCCAGGGGCGTCGATAGTGCGGTCAGTGCGAGGGCCGTAGAGGGCGTGATAGCCGATACGTTCATCCTGGCGCAGCTGCTCATGATGGGCAGCGGCAGTCAACGCCAGATAGTCGATCCCCGTCACCGCCGGCGCAGGTCCTGAGTCAACGGTCTCGGGCCGGGCTTTCGGATGGGCATGGCGGGTGATGGTGTGAGCGATCGCGGCGCCGAAACTCTGATCCCGGTAGCGGACCTCGATCGTTTCCAGATCGAACGGGGAGAACACCAACTCCACCCGGCGCCCGGCCAGGGCCGGGTCGACCCGGTAGGTGTTGGCATGCAGCGAGACCGTGGCGGTTTTGGTCACCGTGCGGAACTCCGACCACAAGAACGCCTCAGTCAAATCCGCAGCAGTCGGCAACGCCGGCAGCCCGCCGAGCCGATCCCAGCCGTCCTCCCACCGAGCCAGCGGCGGCGCTTCGGTCTCGGAGTGGGTGCGGCGATGGTATTCGGTCTCGACCCAGGCCATGAACAGCCGGTTGAGCTCCAACAACGCCCCGCGGTGATCCACCCCGGCCGCGGCGAGGTCCTCGCTGCTGGTGTCGGTGACCTCGACGAGGAACTGTTCACGCACGGTGCGGAAGAACCGTTCGATCTTGCCGCGGCCCTGCGGGCGACCGGGCGCGGAATGCACCAGCCGGATCCCGAGTTTCGCGCACGCCCGCAGCAACCACGCATCGACGAACGCGGACCCGTTGTCGACATAGATCGAGGCGGGAACTCCGCGAGCAGCCAACGCCGGCTTCAACGCCGCCGCCAGGCGCACGGTGTCTTCGGCGAACCCGAAGCGGTGCCCGACCACCAACCGAGAATGGTCGTCGAGGAACGCGAAGAGGTAGGTTTTGCGGTCCCCGACCCGCGGGCCGTGCAGGGCATCGCCGACCCACAGTTCATTCGGGTCGGGGGCTTCGAACCGCCCGAACACCTCACCTGCCGCGCCGGTGGCCGGGCCCATCAGTTCGCTGCGGTGGAAGTGGCGCAGCAGGGTCGACTCTGAGGGTGCCCACCCGGTCGCGGTGCGCAGGATCCGGGCCACCTGGGCGGCGGTGCGGGCCGGGTTCTCCCGTTTCAGCGAGGAAGCCAGCTCCAACACCTGCTCATCGGTGCGGGTGGCCAACCGCCGCGGCTCAGGGACCAGTGCCTCGAAGCCGCCAGCCCGGTAACGGCGGATCCAGCGATCCAAGGTCGCCCGCGCCACCTGCACCTGACTGCCGAACGGGTCGATATGGCGCCGCTCGGCGATCTCGCGGACCAGCCTGCCCCGCTGCTTGGTCGACAACCCCGCCTCCAGTGCAGGGCAGATCAACTGATAGCGGAACAACCCGATCGCGTGGGCCCGCTCCCGACGCTTGTGCTCTTCCAATGACACCGCAGTGTCCTCCTCGCATGCTCGGCGGCCCTGCCCGAAACCGTTGCCGGGCAGGTTCCTTGGCGAGGATCACCGATCACGGCGCGTCGCGTCAGGGGCAACTGGTGTTGCGTGCACCCCACGTCATGCCGGTAACCAGTCCGGCGCCAACAGCCGCCCGCCGCTGACCGCCACCATCACCAAGTGCGGCGTCACCACGCCCAGCACCCCCGCCGGGCCGAACCGCTGACCGATCGCCGCAGCGGCGGTGATTATCGCGGCCACCAGATCACGCCAGCCGCAGCCGAACCCCTGCGGGACCGGCACGTCTATTCCGGTGCGCATCGCG
The DNA here is from genome assembly GCF_900454025.1 of Mycolicibacterium gilvum. NCBI lineage: Bacteria > Bacillati > Actinomycetota > Actinomycetes > Mycobacteriales > Mycobacteriaceae > Mycobacterium > Mycolicibacterium gilvum. Next base: position 27,032 of record NZ_UGQM01000004.1, read on the forward strand.
ACCTGGATGAACCACGCCCGCACTGACTCCACACGCCCGGCCACCCGGCGCAGCCATCCGCGCACCGTGGTCGCTGGCACCCTCAGATTCTCCGCGATTCGGCGATGCCCAAAGCCGTCGGCTCGCTGCACCAACGCATTCCAAATCGTCTGTGCGCCATACCCTCTACGCGCAAACATCATCACCGGCAGCAGCACATGCGTCACCAGACACGACCGGCAACGCCCCCGTCGCGGACGCACCGCGCCAGCTACGCCGCGGATGCGGCGGGGCCGGGCAAATCCCCAGCCGCCCAGCACACCGTCGTCGCAGGACGGGCACCCGATCTCGCCGGCAGCCAGCCGGGACTCGACGGAAACCAGATCAGCCTCTACCGTCACCATGAGTGCCTCCGTGCACTACAGCGCGGCACCCTGCGAGCCCGCCAAGACTTCAGCGGGGTGCCGCGCGACCCATCAGTACGTCCTCACCCTGACGGTGCACACCAACACCAGCAACCTCACGAGAATCCGGCGCCTCACATCAGCAACCTCAATGACGAATAACTACCCCGTGGTCGTCATGCTGAGAGACGGTCAACAGTCTGATCGAAAAGGTCGGCAAAGGATTGGGTTTCGATGGCCGGCAGGTTGGCGCTGATCTGGTCCGGTTCAAGTCGTTCATCGAGAACCGAGGCAGCGAAACCGGTGCCTGGCGAGGAGAGGTGCCCGCCCGATAGCCACGAGTGGCGCCCAGAGCCACGCGACTGGACACCGGTCATCACCGTCGGCTGTCCCGCGAACACGAGGTCCGAACCAAACAACACGAGGTCCGAACCAAACAATGAGTGTTAGGTCACCTGCCCGGAGGGGCAACCGGTGCACTATGGCCGAGACAACAGCGCAGGACGAGGACGACCGAACCGGAGACGACAACACACGCACCCAGGACAAGGAGCAGCATGCTCCTGATCCCGACGATGCACGCAAACCGGATTCCCCCGACGACCTCACCAAAGCATCGTGGCTTTATGTGTTGCGGAAAACTGCCCGCGAATTCAGTGCCGACCAGTGCACGGATCTCGCCGCGGCGCTGACCTATTACGCGGTGTTGTCGCTGTTCCCGGCGTTGCTGGTGTTGGTGTCCTTGCTGGGGGTGCTCGGTCAGGGCCAGCGCACCGTCGACGCCCTGCTCGAGCGGCCAGCGGGGTTGTTCCCGCGTCGGCGCTCGACCTGCTGCGCCAGCCCATCGAACAAGCCGTCAACAGCCCGACGGCAGGAGTAACCCTGCTCATCGGGGCACTCGCGGCACTGTGGTCAGCATCGGGCTACGTCGGCGCATTCGGGCGAGCAGTGAACCGCATCTACGAAATCGACGAGGGCCGCCCAGCGTGGAAGCTGCGCCCGCTGCAATTGGTCCTGACCTTGGCGGCTCTGCTCCTGGCGGCCGCGGTGGCGTTCATGCTCGCAGTCAGCGGCCCGGTGGCCGCAGCCGTCGGCAACGCCATTGGGCTGGGTGCGGTGGCGCAGACTGTATGGGCCCTGGCTAAATGGCCAGTGATCCTGGTCCTTGTTGCCTTGGTCGTGGCCATCCTCTACTACGCCACCCCGAATGTGCAGCAGCCGAAGTTCCGGTGGCTCAGCATCGGATCGGCCATCGCCATCCTGGTATGGGTCACCGCGTCGGTCGGGTTCGGTTTCTACGTCAGCAATTTCAGCAACTACAACAAAACCTACGGTTCGCTGGCCGGGGTGATCGTATTCCTGCTGTGGCTGTGGCTGACCAACCTTGCCCTGCTCTTCGGCGCCGAACTTGACGCCGAACTCGAACGCGGGCGCCAACTCCAAGCCGGCATACCCGCCGAGAGCGAACTGCAATTGCCCCCCAAAGACACCCGAGTGGTGGACAAGAACCAAAAAGCCGACGAAGAGGACATCCAACGCGGACGCCAACTTCGCCACACCAAAGGACAACGCGAATAACACCCACCCTCGGTCGCGCCCAGTACCGGCGCCGCTTCTTTCACGACGACACCGACGCCGACGGCCTCGCGACATTGCCGCGCGATCTGGCCCGCATCGCCGATCTCGGTGACAACAACATCGTGTTCATCCCTCGCACGCAGACCCGCTACTACGACTACGCACCCCTGTTTCACCTGCTCCCCCGCGCCACGTTGGGCCGGTTCGGCCTGCCGATGCTCACTGGTGGACAGTGGCCGTTCTGGGCGGAACTGACCAGCCCGGAACCCTTATCTGCCCGCCGACTTCGGCCAGCGGCTATCGCGGGCGTGGGGGGCCACGGTCTGGCGTCACCTCATGCCCGGATCACCGCAGATGGCGTTCACCAAGGACGACCCGATCCGCATCCTGGCGCACAACCTCGATTTCTGGGTTCCCGCGGTCACCGAGGCCATGGAAGACGAGATGCGGACCTGGCCGATCGTCGACACCGATGGCCCTACCGGCCCGGTACGGCTGAGCAACGGCGAGATCCTCGAAGGCGTCACCGCCGGCGGCCCCCGTGTGGGTTCCGACCTGTGGGCCGGGGAACAGGAAGCCGCCGAGTTCGTCGAGCGCACCGTCGAGGCCGCCGACAAGACCGGCCAGGCTGCGCGACATCCTCGACGCCGTGCGCTCCCACCGGGTCCACGACGACTTCTCCGACCGGTGGTCACACGCCAAGGAAGACTTCGATCGCACGCTCAACCACAAGCGCTCCAAAGTCACCGTCACCTTCGTCGAACTCGACGACACCACCCCGGTTCACGGGCCTGAGACCGAAGTCATCGGCCAGCTCGCCTGCAGCGACTTCCTGACCCTGCTCAACCCCCGCGACCGCGAAGTAGTGGTCGTCCTGCGCAGCGGAGTCACCTCCCTCACCGACGTCGGCAAGATCCTCGGCTACAGCAGCCACAGCGCCGTATCGAAGCGGCTCGCACGCATTCGCGACCAGGCGGCACGCTTCTTCGACCAGAACTGACCCCGAAACGAGGAAGTGGGCTATCACCCCGCCGCGCCACCAGCAAGGACCCCAGGTCGTGACGATGAAGGGCAAGGGCATCCGGCAAGTGGCTCCGGTGATTCGACATGTACTTCGACCTGTACTGAGACGGGTATTAGATGTTGTTTTATAGCTCCTTCTGTCGCGGCAAGTATCAGGGTCGCCGCCAGAGGTTGACTCGCGGTGACCTGGCATGATGAGTCCATGAATCACGCACCGATCCCCGGCCAGCAGGCCGCCATTGAGGCGCTGCTGACGGTCTCCGCCCGCACCTCCCAGCGGGTCAACATCCGGAACAGCTTCGTCCAAGGGGGTGATCAAAAGCATCCCGTCCCCGGACCGCTCCACAAGATGGTTCGCGCGCAGGACGACCGCGCACTGGACCTGTTCCTGCTGCACCGCGCCCTGGTCTCGGCGGAACCCTGGACCAGCCGGCCCCTGCTCTCGCGGGTCTGGGCCCGCATGCTGGGTGTTGAAACCGACCAGGACCACGGTGCCGCCGTCGTCTCGCGCACCTGGCGGCGACTCGACCAGAAGTACGGCCTCATCACCCGCGGCAAGACCGGCCGCAGGGCGGTCTTCACCTCCCTGCGGGAGGACGGCAGCCGCGAGGACTACACCGCACCGTCTGGTCGCGACGTCGCCAATCGCTACTTCCAGCTCCCGTTCGAGTACTGGACCGACGAGCAGGCCTGGTACCGCACGTTGACGCTGGCCGCGAAGGCGATGTTGCTGGTCGGCTCCACCCTCGGGCCGGGCTTCATCATGCCCGGCGAGCGGGTGCCCGAGTGGTACGGGATCAGCGAATCCAGCGCGCAGCGTGGCCTGGCGGAACTTCGCGAGGTCGGTCTGCTGAACCTCTCCATCAGCTACAAGCCCACCCCACTGGAGAAGATCCCGACGACCGAGGTCTACAACTACACGTTGGTGCCGCCGTTCGGCCGCATCGAGAAGCGTCGGCTCCGCGTCGTCCCGAAGATCGCCAGTGCATGACAGCCCAGCACCTCCTTTCCGCTGGTCGCGCGGTGCAACCCGCCGTCTGCGGCGGCAACGAATGGCCATCGTCACATCACCAAACCCCTGTGTCGGGTGTACAGTGAACGACGTAAGCCCTGAGGCATTCCCGGCACCAGCAATGGTGTGTCTGGCCCCTCAGGGCAAACCGCTTTCTAGGGCCTGAACGATGGACGCCCACGAACTCCCCCTCGAAGAGCTGATCTCCCCCGCCCGCTACCAGCGGTATCGAGCGGCCGCCCGCGGCGACACGGCACGCGCCGCGCGGCTGTACATGTGGAACTGCGACCTCTCCGCGGCTTACTGGCCATCGATCGCCCTCGTCGAAGTCGCCATCCGAAACGCCCTCGACTCGCAGCTGTGCTCCCACCTCGGCGTCACACGCGAACACGGCTGGCACCCCGAAGTCCTCGCCGACCGCCCCCGCATCCACCTCACCGACAAGGAACTCGACAAAGTCAAGAAGTCGATCGACGCGTTCGACCGCAAGAACAACCCCGCCGGCCAGCCCCGTGTGGAACCCACCGGCGGCGACATCGTCGCCGATCTCAGCCTCGGTTTCTGGGTATCCCTCGTCGGTGAAGGCATCCCCCGTGCTCACGCGAACGTCTACGACTACTTCACGAAGCTCTGGCGGCCATTTCTCTACAAGGCCTTCCCCCACTACGGACCAGGTATGATGTCGGCTGGTCCACTGCGTAACCACCTGCGCACCTTCGAGCTACTTCGCAACCGGATCGCCCACCACGAACCCATCTTCACCCTTAGCCCGAAGCACCACCTGGACAACATCATTGCCCTCGCCGGATTCATCGACCCTGCCCTCGCGGACTACATCCGGGGCAACCAGCAAATCACAGCAGTAGCGAACCGGTACCGCAGCTTCGTCCTACAGGAATCACCCGATCTCGGTGATCCTCCGCCGGATCAGGAATGAAGACGCTGGCCATCCGCGGGGCGAGTGTGGAACTAGGCCCACCGCGCCTCACCTATCCTTCGAAGGTGACGGAAGAGAACGGCGATGCCCAGGGCTGCAGCAGTGCACCTGCGGAACTCGACGACTGGCCGATCGACACGGCGGACTTTCGTGAATCACTACGACAATCAGAAGCCGACATCGCCGCCGGCCGCACCTTCGGCGAAGACGAGATCCGCACCCGCTACGGCCTTCCGCGAAAATGAGGTCGAAGTGATTCGTACGGACGCCGAGCCTGACCCGGACGACCTCGATGTCGACTACTCCCAGCTGGCGTCGGAGTTCAACAGCGAGACCGCCGACGGTGAACGTCGGGCTGCCCGGGACCGCTATACGGGTCGGGTCGGCCCCGAACGAGCGTAGAAAGTAAAGAACCCGGGTCGACCGCCAGGATCGAATACCGGGTTCTTCTAGGGCTTCAACCGGGCGCGCCAACGGCGTGGCACCGGTCTGTGTGGGGGGCCAACGTTACGGGACGCAACACCCCAGGTGCGGAGACTCCGACAGTTAATACATACATGATTACTTACATGTAAGTCTGCATGTAGACATGTTTGCATGTAGATAAGTATGCTCCGGTC
>NZ_UGQM01000005.1 GCF_900454025.1 Mycolicibacterium gilvum
AGTCCGGCCAGGACGCCGCCGACAAGTACCGGGCTGTGGCGCAGCGCTATCTCGACGCGTTGGGCCAGTTCGTGACCCCGGGCCATCTCGGCGACCTCACCGATGTATAGACCCTAGTTTCCGAGGCCGCGCAGCAGCACCATCAGCTTGTCGACGCCGTCGGCGCCGAGGTAGGTACGCAGCGCGTGGGCGAGTTGGTCGGGCTCGGTGTCGAAGTCGGCGAGCGCGGAGGCGATGACGCGGGACCGGCTGGGCGGACGCTGACGGTTTTCCGTCCCGCCGTCGTTGTTGCGGTCGAGGGTGGCTTGCCACCGCGCCACTTGTTCGGCCAGCGGTACCCGCGCGAGTTGTCGTGCGTCGCGGATGGCCAGTTCACCGCGCCGCAAGGCGGTTTGCAGTTCGGGTGCCAGCTTCAACAGTGCCCGCCGCTGCGAGACCCATGCTTCGGTTTTGTGCAGCCGGTTGGCGGCATCGACGGCACGGCCGCACTCGGCGATGAGCGCTTCGACTGCTCGGGCTTCCTCGATGACGTCGAAGTCTTGGCGGTCGACGTTCTCGGCGATGCACGCGGAGATCAGGGTGATGCGATCGCGTGCGACGCCGTCGTTGACGACGATGGCAAGATCACTGCGCCCGTATTTGTGGGCCGCGGCCAAGCGACGGCATCCGTTGATGACGACGTAGCGGGTGGTGATCGGATCGTCTGGATAGAGCTTGAGATAGGCGGCCTTGCTGACCACCAGGGCCGGCTGGAGCTGGATGTCGGTGATCGAGGCGAGGTCGGCGAGGTCGCCGACGTCGTCGCGGGGGTTGCGCGGGTTGGCGGTGAGGTCGGTCAGTGGCACGCTGCGGCCTGCCTCGTCGGGTTTTGGGTGGCTGGTGTCGACCGGCGACTTGTCCCCGACGGCGCCGGCGAGATCGGCGAGGTTGGTGCGTTGCCCCCGGGCCATTAGCGCGCTCCCCCGACGTTGAGTTCCAGGGCGAATTTGTAGAAGTCTTCGCGGGCTTGTAGGGCCACTCGGTTGAGTGGGTATTCGGTGACGACCTGGCCTTCGGCGCTGGCTCGGGCGTGGAGCTTGTAGTGTCGAATCACGGTGTTGGCCAGCGGCCAGCCGTTGGCTTTGACGAAGTTCCTGGTCTGGTTGAGGTCGTAGGTGCCGTCGCGGGGGTCCCAGTTGTTGATGACCACGAGGTAGCGCAGCCCGCGTGGTTCGAGGACCTTGGTGATGGTTCGCGCGGTCGGGTCGAAGCTCAGAGGTTCTGTCTCGATCGGCACAATGACTTGGTCGGCCATGTCCAGTACTGCGCGCAGCACATCGGCGGCGGGCCCGCTGCCCAGCGGGTCGGCGCCGTCGCCGTTGGTGTTCAGGTCGATCCAGCCGGGAGTGTCGACGTAGACATGCTCGATTCCCGGCAGGTTCTTCAGTGCGGCCAGCCCCGCCAGGTCGTCGTGGGCTTGGGCGATGTGAAACGGCAGAGCGTTGATGCGCGACGCCCACCACACTGCCGATCCCTGGGGGTCGACCGACAGCGCGAGGACGGGTGAACTGGCCTCGGGGTCGTCGCCGCGGTTGAGGACATCGGCGGTGACGGCGGCGAGGTTGACCGCGATGGTGCTTTTACCGACGCCGCCCTTTTGATTGAGCACGACATGAATCGCCATGGAATGGCCTTCCGTATGCTTCCCCGGCTGTGCGGAGTACTTCGGATCGGACCCGCCCACCTTACGGCCGCTGGGGTGGCGCCGCCGTCCCGACACGCGGCACCGTGGCGGCACTGACACCGAATCGGCTGGGCGACGGACTCGCAGATGCCACTCCGGGTGGCTGGCGGTCGAGCCCGGCGTGGGGCCCCGGTCCACGGTGCGGCCGGATACGTGGAGTTAACCGCGGTTAAGCTTCCGGCTGTGCGCCCGGCGGCGTCTATCCGGGCGGATGGGTGGCGTGTCCCCGTCGGCATGTCACATCACGCGAACAGACTTAACCGCGGTTAAGTCGGCCGCGGTGTGGCTCCGAGGGCGCCCCTCCCCAACGCCGGGTTGCCGTTCTCGCGGCGCAGTGGCGGCGCGCTCAGCGTGTCAACGGTGGTGCTCGTTCGTCAGTGCTGATGAACCTGGGTGGCGCAGCATGGCCGCGTCGGACTTGATCGGTCGGGCGGCTCGGCCGATCCGAAGCGCGGTTCAGCCCCATCGGGCGGCACCGACCGATTTCGTCACGTGATGGTTCACGACGCTGACGGTGAGCGTCGTTCGGCACTGCCTCGGGGATGATCGCCCACCATTCAAGCGTGCACCGCCGACCGGTACCGGGTGGCTACGGCGTCTCTGCTCGGCGGTGTCGCGCAGCGTCTGTCGGCGTGTCCCCTGGGTATGAAAGGCGCCGCGGGTATCTGTCAGTGAAATACTGACACCATGGCCGCCCGCCCCATGGTCCACCGCGTCGAGGTGGTGCGGGCGATCACCACGATCGCGAAGCGGCGAACGAAAGTCGACGATCGCCATCGTGATCGGTTGCCGGATTCCGAGGACTCCGATCCGCGTGAGGTGCTCGATTACCTGCGCAAATACAGCGCTCCGCCCATTCCGCTGTGGGTGCTACAGGCCGATGTATGTGACGCTCTGACGCTGAACAACTGGCTGTGGTGGGAAGACCGCCGCCGCGAACTGCACTTCCTCAAAGCTGGGCGTGAGCGCGGTCTGTTCCTGTCTCAGCTCGGAGCTCAGGTCGGCGTCGGCAAGCAGGGCGTGATCGACCGCATCGACCGGCTGGAAGCCCTGTTGCGTTATGACCGCCCTGACGAGAAGCTCTCCCGCGCGGCGCGCCAGGCAGCCCGGATGGCCCAGGAGCGTCGGCCGGCTCAGATCCGGTGGATCGAGGAGCATCGCTGCACGCTGATGGGGCTGGCCGCGGCGATCGTGGCGCAGGCCGAGCACTACCAGCTGCCCGACGAGGGCCGGGAATGGATCGATGAGCTGGCTGTCGACGCTGGCGACGCGGCGTGGACGCCGGCGACGATGGCGGTGCTGAGCCTGGCCGCGGCTGAATTGCGCACCGCACCCGCCATCGTTGGTCTCGACAGCCGTCGACCGCACGATGTGCACGTGCTACTCCAGAGGATCGACGAGCTTCGGAGCCGCTTCGCCGCGCTGGGCAACGGCAGCTAGCCCGGACGTTTCCCCGATTTGGCGGTCCCAGCTCCTGGATTCGGCACGTCGCTGCCAGCGTGCCGGGATCCTCCGGTCTGCTCGGGTAGCGCGCGCCGGTTCCGACGTCGCTCCCCCACCTTCGCTGACCGAACCCATCGTCAGCGAGCCCGCGACCGGCCACCCCGCGCCGGCGGCCGCGGGCTCGCCGCGTCTCCGGCGGTCAAGCTGCAGAGCGGTGCGCTGACGCTCGACGCCTCCTCTCGCTGAACCCCGCCGGCTCATGCCTGAACTTGGGTCCAGGTCCGTGCGTCACAGCCGCCGTAGTGTCGGGGTCCTTTAAGGTTGCCGCCGCGGTATCCACCACGGCGGCTTGTCGGTCTTTGACCACGTGAAACGAACCCCCACCCGTGGCCGTGCACCCCGGTGGCCCCACAGCGGACCCGGACAACGGTAACCGGATTCGCGTCGATGGCTGCGGCGACGGCTCGCCATTCGTCACTCCCCCCGTCGGAAAAAAATACGCAGTGACCTGCGATATCCGGGCAACTGACGGATGACCGCACGGCTGGCGGCACGTGCATCTGCCGGCAGTTACTCGGTCGACCTACGGATGACGGACGGGCAGTTACCGCCTGATCGAACGGGCCTGCACCCTGGTGATCGCCGTCCAGACCACGGGTCTTCCCCTGGGACAACAACCGGCTCTCGAACGCACCATCACACGTGGAACGATCCGTCAGTGGGCACCTCCGTGTGCCCGGATGATCTCCCGGGCTCGCATTCGGCTGATTCCTCGCCGGACCGAACGCAGCGCTGCTCGCACGTGAAGTCGATCCGTGCCACGTCCCGGTGTGTGCACCGGCATTGGGGCAGACGATCGGCGGGACTGCCGGAGGTGGCCACGGCCGTGCTGCCGGGCGGTCACCGACACAGGCGCACGTACGTACGCACAACGTCACATTCGTCCCAACAGTCACGCAGGTAACAGTTCGGACTCTTTGGCGTGTGGCGCGTCGGGGGACTGCGCGCACACCCTTACGTTGCACGTATGACGATGAGTGGGGTGGCCCGGGCGATCCTGGTGGCCAATCAAAAGGGTGGGGTGGGAAAGTCGACGACTGTCGCCGCGGTCGCCGAGATGATCGCTGCCGCAGGCAAGCGGGGCCGCCGGGTGCTGGTGGTCGACGGCGACCCGCAAGCCAATGTCACGGTCGAAGACCTCGGCATCGAGGGCGACCGCGGCCAGTCGCTGGCTCAGACGCTGCAGTTCGGTTCTGCGTTGGTGCCGGTGCGCAACGTTCGTCCGAATCTGGACGTGATCGCCGGCGGCCCCCAGTTGGCAGTGGTGGGCGCGGGCGCGCATCTGATGGCCGAGAACGGCATCGACATGGCCGTCAATCTCGAATCGGCGTTGACCGCCCTGTGTGAGGCGCAGGGATACGACCTGGTGCTGATTGATTCGGGACCGGGCGACGTTCCGCTTCTCGACACCTATCTTGCGGTGGCCAACTATCTGCTCATTCCCACCCGTGACGATCAGGCCAGCCTTGGCGGTGTCGAACGGCTGGCGCGGCGATTCGGGCGGGCGCGCAAACTAGGGGCATCCATCCAGCTGCTGGGCGTGTTGCTCTTCGACGTGAACACTCGCGCTGTCAAGCGTAACGAGGAAGTGTTCGCCCAGGTCAGCGAGATGCTTGAGGGGAGCGGCACGACACCGTTTGACATCACGATCCGCTCGGCGCCGGCCGCCGCGGTCGACATGCGCACGCTGCACAGAACGGCCGGCGAGCTGGTGGCGCTGGCCAACGACGACCGCAGGGTGCGGCTGGCGAGTTTGCGGGACAAGCAGAGTCCGACGCGGGCGATGTGGACCAGTGACCCTAGCGGTCTGGCTGCCGATTACCAGGAGCTGGTCCGCCAGATCGTGGCCCGGCTTCGCCGCTACGAGTCCTCGCCGGTAGGGGAGCGAGTCGGATGAGTTCGTCGCGGCAGAAGGCCAAGCCGGTGTTTGACCCCCACGCTCTCGATCAGGATCTCGAGGAACTGTGGCCGCTGCCGCAGTCGCGCACGCCACCACCGGTCGCGGGAACCGACGCGGTGACCGAACCAGCGGCGCCCCCGCCAGCGGATTCGGCGCCGCCGATTGAGCATGCCCCCGCGCGGTCGGCGACCGCGCCGACCGCGTCGCCGACGCCGTCCACCAGCGGTGGACAGGTTGATCGTCGGCGACGCCTGGCGTCGGTGAGCGCCTCATCGAGCCCGGCCCGGAAACGGTTCCGTCCACCTGAGGTGCTGTTGTCGGCCGAGGTCTATGACGAGCTGTACCGGGTGCAGATCGCCGAGAAGAAGGTGCGTCGCGGATTGGCCAGGACCATGGGTGCCATCGTGCTTGACGCGATCGAGGCGCACGCGACCCGGTTGGCGACCACCTGGGCCGACCAGCGGTTCGCCGTGGGGGAGGGGCAGCTCTTTGAGCGCCCGTCGTCCAATGCGGTGCCGCGCCGCCGGCGGCATGCGACTGCCCCGCGCACCGTGGTGCTCTCCGGTGTCAGTGCCGCCAACGGCAAGCGGCTCGACGATTTGGTGCAGGCGTGGAATGCGGGAACGCGAAGCGCGCTTGTCGAGCAGGCGCTGCGTTACGAGTTCGCCGTGCTGCCAGAACATTGACGTGGGCACCCTGTCGTGGCCACTTAACCGCGGTTAAGTGGCCACCGCATGCGGTTCCTGATCCGGGCGGGCGGTGTCGTGGAGTGCGCCGTCAGCGCTGAGCACCATCCGATATCTCTGGCGCCAGAAGAAGGGCGTCACCTCGGTGTCCGCGGGGTTGTCGACCCGATAGCCGAGCCGCCGGGCGATGTGGGGGTCCAGGTCCTGCAGCGTGTCGGCGCAGGGGGCGCACACCGCGAACAACGCGGAGGTGTTCTGTTCTTCGTCGCGATCCGGAATTCGCGAAGAAACAGTGCTGGCAGCCAATCGGCACCCTGTGGACATGATCTCGCAATGCCCGCTGGCACGCGCCCATACCAGCGCAGCGGGCGCTATCGGATCACTCGGCGCGCCGGGCACTCCGCGCGGAATCCCCAGATTTCGTTGCCGAGCAGGCGCTGCCGGTGCAGGTCGGGCGGCGGCGTTAGGCGGGTGGGGGAGTGCGGTGTCAGCGGCGACCGCATCGAAAAAATGCTTGACTGCATCGAATCTGCCCGGGATCCAGATCCCGGCCCACATCCCCCAGCGGGGTTGATATTTCAGTGCACGCTGTGCGCACCACCGCCGGTGCGGGCAGGCGAGGCACTCGGCAAGTGCTGCGGTGCGGGCACCGGAGTCGAACCACTGGTCGGGATCGGTGTGGCAGGCCAGTGGCACCTCGCCGCCGGGCGCCGCTACCGTGTGTGCCGCGGCGCTCACGGCCGACCACCTCCGCGCTGGCGCCGCCGACGGGTGATCTCGTCGAGCACCTCTCGCGCGGCGCGCCGCCCAGGACCCTCGAGCGCGGCACGCCCGGCATCGCGTGCGCGCCGATTGACGTCACGTTCGGCGAGCTGCTCGGCGACGCGTTGGCGGGCGGCGGCCAGCTCGGCCTGTTCACGTGCTTCGTCAAGGGCCGCGGGCCGTTCGGCGGGGTTGCCGTGGGCGGCCAGAATGGCCCCTAGCAGACCGACGGGTCTGTGTGGGGTCTCCGGCACCCAGTGACCGGTACCGACCCAGTCGGTGATCAGTTGATTGATGTCACGAGGTGTCCATCCGTAGTGAGCAACCTGCCCCAACACCCTGGCCCAGGGCGTGGCGGTGCGGTAGCGGCGTGCCCAGGGCGGGCTTTGCTGGTCGTGCATCCAACGGTTTGCCAGGACGAGGGCTCTTGTGTCCGGGCCTGTGCGGCGCGCAGCGCCGCTGCGACCGGCGTTTCGCCGGGTTGGGGTAGTAACAACTGATTTAGGTGAGTTTTTAAGTATTAAGTGAGACCCTTCGGGATGGGGTGACAGTGACTGGATCCGACTGTCGTGCAGTGCCCATACCGATGCCCAGCCGCGGCCGCGGTCTCCGACGCGCCAACTCGCGAAGCGCTCGTCGCGGGTGCGTTGGCGTCCGCGCATCACCTCGGTGGCGACGCCTAACAGTCGCAGGGCGGTGGAGGCACGCTGCACCGTGCGGACCGACAGCTTCGTCATTGCGGCCAGCGTTTCGTTGGTGGGCCGGCAGTCGCGGCCGGTCCGGTGATCTGCGAACGAGGCACGCGCCGCGGCTACCGCGACCACAGATTTGAGGCTGACCGGGTTGCCCGGCATGGCCGGGCGCACATGGGTGTCGTATCGCTGGTGGTAGGCGGTAGGGACGGTGGTCTCTATCCAGCGGGCCGCTCGCCCGCTCCAGCAGGGGATCGCGCCCCAGCTGACCTCGACGTCCAGGGCGATGCGGGGCTGGCGATCAAAGCAGTGCCCGCCCGCGCGGCGTATCCACACCGGGGCGGTGTGGGCGGTGCCGCGTCGGCGGGCACGCGGGCTGGACCCGTGGTAGGGGCGGCTCAGGACGGTGGCGGTATCACGGTGCGCCGCCGGTAGACCGTAAGGCAGGCGTGCGCTACCGTGGAAAGCGTCTTTCATGACGATTCCCTTCAGCAAGGGGGAGAAGCGAGAAAGCAAGCGGGTTCGAGGTGCAACTCGACCCCGACGACCCTCGGCCCTAGGGGCCGGGGGTTTCGCCGTTGGTGCTGCTTCTGAAATGGTTATGTAGTTGTGTCACTTGCGATACGGCAAGCAGTGGTCGGGAGCGGCTATCTCCTCTCGGTCCTCGTCACCTATCCGGTTCGCGGCCTGTGGCGTTCGCCGCGGCTACCGGCCCTGCGTGTGAAGCGACGGATATCCGTCGCTTCAGTCGTCGCCTAGCCTGGGCCCGCGCGACCTAGGGCGTTCGCGACGGGTACCGGATACTGCTATGCGAAGCGACGGATATCCGTCGCCGGGTTTGAGCATGCCCCATGACACAGTTCTACTGGGGATGACACGCCGCACCATCTTTCACAGGAGCCACAGCGGTTCGCGACCAGCATCTATGGCCATGTCGAGAAAGTGGGGTGGCACGTCGGCAGCCCGACGGATGACGTCACCGCGCATCTCGCGTGCGAGAGGGATGTGCAATCCGGCTCACCTCGATGCAGGCAAGGAGCGGTCGGTCCACTCCCTGCACGCGTGACATCAGGTAGTTCAGCTTGCTCTTGTTCCTGCAGAGGCCCGACAGTCCGTTGTCGGCGTACTCTCTCAATCATCGGCCTCGGCGCCGACGTTGAGGCCACCATTGGCGGCTAGTGATCGCAGTTGGCGAAGCGCGAACTTTCGGCCGCGGCCTTCTTTGGGGATGTGCACCCCTGACCACATGCCTTCGGCGCCGGGGGTGTCGAGGGCATCCTTGGCGCACTGCCAGCGCCGCGGGCAACCACGGCACAGTGCCTTCAGCTCCGGATCTTGACCGCCGGCGGCCCACCGATCCGGATCGGAAATGCACGGCTGGGTGCTGTTGCGCACCACTGGTCGTTCGAGTGTCACTGTCACCGTCGCTCCTCCCACTGCGCCATCGAATCACTTGAACTTTAGCACTTGCCTTTAGCGGCGCAATACTTAGGGATGAATTCCGGCGCTGAAGTTTTGCGCGATTGTCTGTTGAGCGCAGCCGATCAGTGTTAGCGCGTACTTCACTGGCATCGGGCCAGGATGTGCCTCGTGATGTTCCGAAACGGTGATAACCGCTGGTTACACTGGCGCGGTGGAGGTCGGTGGTGTAGACGACGGGATTGCCCGTGCGGGTGCCGCTGTCGCAGCTCGCCGACGTGAATTAGGGATTTCCCAGCGTGAGCTGGCACGCCAGAAGATCATCACAGCCCCGGCGCTGATCCACTTTGAGAAAGGCCGGTCCTGGCCCAGGGAGCGCACCAGACACACCCTGGAGGAACTTTTGCAGTGGCCGGCGGGAACGATAGCGCGCATTCGAGCCGGGGGCACGGCTGATGAAGTGGCCGCCCCGCCACCGGATGGGTCCGAGAGCGCTGTGCTGGTGGTGGATGCGCTCAAGTTGGCCCTGGCCCGCTTCGACACTGCGATCGACGATCTGCCTCCGGCTTCGTCGCCGGACTTCACAAAACGCGCGTCGACGATCCTGGCCGACCTGCGCAAGTTAGAGGCTCTTGCCGCGCGGGCGATGCGCCACAGCCAAGGCTCGCCGGCTGAGGTGGTCAAGTCGCTGGGGCTGATTCGGGGCCGCTATGACGACCTCATGCTCAAGACCGCAGCCCATCCGGACGCCTCGTTAGGCCAGCGGCTCTACGCAGCACGACGCCGAGCGAACTTGAGCGCCGGTGAGGCGGCCGCGGTGGGCGGGCTCTCAGCGGAGCTAGTGGAATCTGCCGAAGGGGGAAAGCTGCTGGATCCGGGGAGCGCCGCACGGGTGGAAGCGTTGATCGCCGAACTCGTCGGTTCGTGACGCCACCCAGTTCGAAATTCGTGCAGTTGGGTTTCGGCGTGGGCATGAAAATGGGTGCATAAGAACGCGTTTGGAGACTGCGTTGACGATGGCTGCAGCTGTGGCGGTGCCGCCTGCTTCGGTGTGCGCTGCTCCGGTTGAGGCCGCACCAGCTACGGCGACGGTGCGGCGGGTCATCGACAGTGACACCGTGGACGCCGTCGACGATGTGCGCGGCCGACTGCGAGTGCGTGTTTTGGGCATCGACACCTCGGAGACGAAGCGACCCGGGTTACGCCGAGGCGTGCTGGGGTGGCCAGGCCACCGCGTTCGCCACGACGACCCTGATTAACCATCGGGTCGCAGTGATCGCTGATGCCAGCCAGGATGCGCACGATCGCTACGGCCGCAACGCTGGCCTACATCCAGACTGCGAAGGGAGGTTTCTCGGTGTTGGGCGCGGCCGCGGGTGCCGGGCGCAGCCACATCTTCGACTCATCCGACCCGCGGCGAGCACGCGAGGTCGCCGTTCGCGGAGGACTCAGCCCGCGGGGCCGGTCGCGGCTTGTGGGGTCCACCCTGCTTCGGGGAACAAAGGCGCCCAGCCGCGCTAGCGAGAGTGCAGAATTCGGGTGTTCTCGGGCTGCTCCGGGCCGTGCAGTCCGAGAGCGCCTGTTCGCGCGCCGTCGCGGCAACCGACGCGGAGCCGGCCTGCCGCCAGCAGATTTTGTGTCTGGGTGGTGGGTCTGGGTCGCTGATACTGGTTTCGTGTCGGTTGGCGCGGTGGTGGCTCAGGTCGGTGAGGTGCTGGGCCGCGCGTATTCGCTGTTCGGTGATCCACCGGCCTCCGGGCAAGGCCCGGCTGCGGGCTCGGTCATCAAGCTCTCCGGCGCCAGGGAACTGGTGGGCACGTCGCAGGCGCAGATGGCGCCGTTGTCGGGGCAGCTGGCCACCAACTACTCCACCTTCGCCGGCGGCGCGGGCCCGGCCTTGGACACCCTGGCCGGCAACGACCGGGCACTGAGCACCCAGCTCGACGACGCCGCCCGCTCCGATCGCACCGGCCGCACCAGCTCCGGCGGCGTGGTCAACGGCGCCGCCGCAGACACCAACGGTCTCGCCCCGTTCACCAACACCCCCGCCGGCCAGAAAGCACTACTGGTCGCCCTGCGCCAGCGCGTCGCCCAACAACAACAAGTCGTCCAGGCATACAAAACCCGCGACGCGCGCATGGCGGCCATTCTGCGATCGATGCGGTACGCCGGTGGCGCGGCTGTAGGCGGGGGCTCACCATTTGGCGCCGGCGGAGCCGGGATCGGTACGCCGATGGGCTCCTCGCGAGGCGGTGGCTTTCCGAGCTTCAACCTTCCGCAGCTGGCCAGGGCCGCCAATCTGACCGGGCAGCTTCACTCGGGGCGGCGCCCGCTGGGCGACCGCCATGCCGGGATGCGGCTGCGCCGCAGCGACATTGCCTCGTCGCCAGTTGCGAGCGGGATTGATGCCGCGATTAGCAGAGCGCTCGACATAAAAGGCATTACCGACCCGCGGGCTCGCCGCAATTGGGCAACCGGCATGAAAGTCGTGACAACCCGGGAGTCCGGAAACGACATCAACGCCGTAAATAACTGGGATTCCAACGCTGTTAAGGGAACTCCGTCCCAGGGCGCCTTCCAGTTTATCGAGCCGACCTTTCGGGCCTACCACGAGCCAGGCACCTCGCCGTTCTTGCGTGACCCGGTGGCTCAGGGCGCAGCGTTCGTCAACTACGCAATGGGCCGGTACAACGTCTCGGCCGACGGATCGGATCTCGCGCAGAAAATTCAACAGGCCGACCCAACAAGGCCGCCGAGGGGATACTGAGCGGCTGCCGAAATCAGGGCGGCGGCGGCGCGCGCGGCGTTGCCGAACACGGACTCGTCCCTTCGTGACGACGAAACGGGTTCGGCGGCCGCCGGCGCGAGAGAGTTGCTTAACGCAAAGCCGGAACACACGGAGATTCGACGGTACCATCGGCGAAAACGCCCGTACGGCAACGAATCACCCATCGCAGGGCTAGAGACAGCCCGGCGCCGGCGTCATCCGGGCGGAACCGAGGACAGTCCCGCCGCATCCGTCGATCATGAAACCCCTTCGGCTGTGCCGCCTGATCCGCGAAATCCGCATACTTGCGGTCTTCGATGTGTCAGCTTGTCGGGATTTGTGCGTCGGCGTGTGGATGTTTTTTCACGTATTCGATTTCAATCCGTCGGACGCGGCGTCGTTCTCGACGGAGCCACCCTAGTCCGCCAATGAGAAGTGCCGCGGAGATGGCTGCTGCGGCGATTCCTGTGGTCGGGTAGCCGGTGGCGAAGGCGTAAAGAGAGGTGAAGATTGTGGCTGCTGCCATGCCGATCGCGATGAGGGCGGGCAGCGCCCGGGTGTTTTTCCAGTTTTGGCCCGCATGCTTTCGCGTGGTTCGGGCGTGGTCAACCGGATCGTTGGCTCTATCTCCCATGTTGCCGTTTACCCCTTTCGTAGTAAAACAATTCGTCGGCGCGTCGCTGCCTTGCGGTAGGACGGCTACTCACCTGGTGAGTGGTTAAGTGATTGTGAGGGTGATCCGGGCTCAGGACTTGTTCGTATAACCCTTCGAATTCCACATGGCTGCAGCGGTTTCGGGGAGTGGGCAGCGGTGTCCTTGAACGCTCGAAAGGTCAGGGCTCCAGGGGTATCCGCTGTCGGTGGAGTTGGCGTCACTTCAGGCCACCGTGCCGGGCGTTCCGTCGTCGCGGACGAGTGGGTGGCCGGCTTGGGCCCAGGCCTTCATCCCGCCGTCGAGGTTGACCGCATCAACTCCGGCCTCGACCAAGGTGGCCGCGGCCTTGCTGGATCGGTTCCCTGACCGGCATGTCACGACGACGGTGCCGGCATCGGTGAAGGCGCGCGGATCCAGCTGGCTCAATTGCATATGTTCAGCGGCGGGGGCATGTCCGGCTGCCCATTCGTCGTCCTCGCGGACGTCAAGCAACCTGACGTTCTCGCGGCCCAACATGTCGACCGCGCGGGTGACGTCGACGTTCGGAGCGGCAGTGCTCATGTGGCTTCCTCTCTCAAGATGTCCGGCTCGTGCGCCTCAGCATTCAGCGCAGGTCTTCAAATGTACGTACATCCGGATAGGCGGGCAAGGAGTTCTCGACATTTGCCGATCTACGTAGTAGATACGTAGACATGGATAGTTTGTTCGCTGCCCCTGCGACCGCTCGCCGCTGCGGAAGACGGTCGCTCGGCGGTGTGGGTCGATGGACCCGCGGGGTGGCCCTCGGCTTGCTCACGATGATCGTGATGGCGGTTCCGACCGACGTCATCGATACGCCGTGGTTCAGTCGTGAAGTGCCGGTGCGCTGGTGGGAGTATCCGACGCTCATCGCAATCGGCGCCTTGACGGCCCTGTGTTTCGTGCTCCCGGCTCCCCAGCGCGGCGCGGGAACCGCAGTTGGTGGCGTTACCTTGGCGACGTTCGCGATCGGCTGTCCGGTGTGTAACAAGCTGGTGCTGGCCGCTGTCGGAACGACAGGGGCGCTGGGTCTGTGGGCGCCGGTGCAGCCGTTGTTGGCGGCACTCTCGGTCGCGCTGATGATGGGCTTGGTGCTGTGGCGGTGGCGCAATCGGCCGTGTCGTTCAGAGAGCTGTGAGCCGCTGACGAGCGCCGGAAAATGAGCAACTGCTCACCCTGGCAACGGGAACCGGCGCGCGACCTCTAACTGCAGAGGAGGAGGGCAATCATCGGGCCCGCGCACGTCGCAGCGGCGGCGCTCAGGTAACTGTATGCGCGCCAGGTGGGAGCGGGGATGGGCTGAGTCAGGCGCAGGACTCGCTCGACCACGGCGCTCCCTGCGGCCGCGAGGGACCCCTGAGGGAGGCGGTGACCGGTGCTGAGAAGAACCAAGCTCGCGACCAGTGGTGTGCGGCCGTGGTCACGAATGGCGGCGTCGTCGGCGCACATTTCCAGCAGGGGCGGGACGCACTGCGCGGCGGCGCGCATCAGGGGGAGCCGCGGCAGCGCCGCGGCCAGCGCACTTAGCGCCCCGACGATGAGATGGTGTCGGCCGCGCAGGTGGGCCCGTTCGTGGGCCAGTACTGCGTCCAAGCCGTCGTGGTCGAGTAGTCGTAAGGCCGCCGTGGTCGCGACGATGGCACGTGTACCGCCGCCGGAGACGCAGTACACGGCCGCCTTGTCGGCCTCGATCGACAGCACTCCATGGTGCTGTGTGCGGCGGCCGACCATGTGTACGGCTTCGGCGTGGCGCTGATTGCTCTGCTGGGTGCGCAGCGTGGCACTCACGACACGTCGTGCGGTGTGCGCCGCAACCACGATCGTCAGACTGAGCAACGCGATGGTTAACGTGGTGGCCACCGAGGTCGGCAGGTGGATGGCATCGGTGATGCCGAGGGTTTCGACGCAGAACGTCAACGCCGTACTGGTGATCAACGCATGACCGGCGCCGATTGTCAGTATCACGATGGCCCCGACCCAGGCGCAGATTGCCGTGCCGACGGCAGCCAGCCAGCCGCCTACGGCGAGGCGAGGAGGCACGACAGGCGCTGCGGCCGCGGTCAGGACGGCGGGGGCAAGCCAGCTCAGTGTGACCGCATAGAGCATCAGGAAGGTCACTGCGTTCATGGCGAGCCACCGGCGGTAAGGCGGGCGATGACTTTGCGTAGTTCTGCCGATTCGGTGTTGTCGATCTGTTCGAGAAAAAAGTTGAGGATCAGCGCGCTGTCGCCGCCGGATTCGAAGACGGTGCGCATCAGGTTGGCGGAGTGCTCTTCGCGACTCATCATGGGGCGGTAGTGGTAGGCCAAGCCGACTTTGTCGCGCAGCAGCCAGCCTTTGCGAAATAGGTTGTCCATCGTTGACATCGCGGTGGTGTAGGCGATCTGTCGTGTCGAGATCAGTTCATCGTGCACGCTGCGCACTGTCGCCGGTTCGTCGCGTGACCACAGCACGTCCATGATGACGGCTTCGAGCTCGCCGAACTGCCGGAGCGGTCTGGCCGCAGGCCCGGGGGGCGAATCTTGGCTCTTGTCGGCCACGGCTTTTAACCCTTCCTAGTCCCTGCGGCGGTGACGCCTACGTAGAGCGATAGTAGCTCGATTCACGAGATGCGCTGTGCGTCGGTGCTCTGCGGATTCGCGCGCCGGCTGTCTCCACCGTGGTCGGTCCGGGTTCGCCGCCAAAGGCGATGACCACGCCAGGCCAGCAGCGCCAGCGCGACGGCCAGGGCAATTGCGGGTGCGCTCATTGCGGACGCGAAGCGTTCCAGCCAGATTTGCACGTCGTACGCCGCGCCGACCCCGAAGATCCCGCCCAGGTTGGCGGTGCCGTCGGTGAGCAGGAACAACACGCCGATCGCGATCATGATCATCCCGGACAGCAGCGCCGAGGTGTGCGTGTGCAGGGGTCCCAGGCGCACCGGGCGGCCCCGTAGCCATCCTCGGTGTGCAAGGTCGAAGCGCTCCCAGCAGATGGCGAGGACAAACAGCGGTGCTGCCATGCCGAGGGCGAAGATCGACATCAGCAGTGCCCCATAGAGCGGATTGGCGCCCATCGCGGAGGTGGTGAGTACGGCACCGAGCAGGGGGCCCGCGCAGAATCCGGCCAGTCCGTACACCGCGCCCAGGGCAATCACCGAGAGGGTGCTTGAGATGTTGATGCGCGCTGTCAGCCGTTGTGCGCCAGGGACGCCGAAGCCCTTGCCGAGCAGCGTCATTACGCCGAAGGCAATGATCACCGCCCCGCCAATCATGGTGACTTCGCTGCGATACCGGGTGATGGCGCTGCCCACTGCCCCGACCCCCGCGCCCAACGGCACCAAGACCAGGCACAGTCCCAGCCAGAATGCGACGGTGCGACCGACCAACCGGTGAAGGCGGTCGAATGCGTAGGCGAAGAACGACGGCAGCAGCAGCGCTGAGCACGGACTCAGCAGCGACGCCACGCCGGCCAGGAAGGCGCCGACGAATCCGACGCTGGTCACGACTGCTCGGCCGCAGCTTCGATGGCGCGCTCGAAGTCTTCGGTGGGCTGAGCGCCGAGGATCGGATCGCCGTTGACGATGAACGCCGGTGTGCTCGGGACGCCGAGACTGGTGGCCTGGGTCAGATCGGCGTTGATGGCAGCGTCAAAGGTGGGTCCTCGCATACCGGCGGTGAACTTGTCGAGATCGGGCACTCCGGCCTGCTCGGCGAAACCGATCAGCGCGTCCTCGGTGAGGTCTGCGTGGCCGCGGTCCGGGGCGACAGCGAAGACGGCGTGGTTGAAGTCCCAGAATTTCCCTTGCTCGGCGGCTGCTCGGCCTGCGCGGGCCGCCAGCATCGATTGGTCCCCGAAGATGGGGAAGTCACGCCACTCTAGGCGCAATGTTCCATTGCTGACAAAGCGTTCGACCAGTTGCGGTTCGGTGTCGCGGCTGAACTTCGCGCAGAAAGGGCATCGATAATCGGCGAACATGACCATGACAACCGGCGCATCCACCTCGCCCAGTGCGAGTGGATCGTTGATGGCGCGCCGCTCTACAGACAGCAATGTTGTGTCGCTCGGCGTCGAAGGCGTCAGTTGCGTTGATATTGATGGTGATTCGGCAGTCGGTGCGCCATTGTCGGGGGAGTCCATGATCAGGTACACGATCAGCGCCACGGCGATGACCAGAAGCCCGCCGATGAACGCGACATCTTTGCCGACATTGTTGCGCTGACTCGCCATGAAAAAGCCTCCACCCTGAGATCTACGTATCTGCGTAGTAGGTACGTAGACATGTGTATCACAGCTGGGGAGGCCCTCGCGATAGGCGATCCCGGAGTGAGCGACTCGCGTGGCGGGCGGAGACGTGCCTCCGGCGCATCGCTACGCAGTGCCTCCACGACAGGGTACGGTTCGATCGAAGTTTCCCTTTGTCGAGACCGCGCCGAGTCTCTCGCCGGTTCGCTGTCAGCACCTTCATTTCGTGTTCAGCAAGATCGTTCGGCGAGCTGGGATAGTCGAATCCGGAGAGACAGCGCTGCACAACTCCGCGAAAAGTTAGACGCGCGATTCGTCCAATTAAGTGCCGAGGCCTCCCCAGTTTGGCCTCAAAGGTCTGCCCCCCAAAACATTTCTCCTGGTCTACGGTGGTCAGCCGGGTGGCCGCCGACCGGCATCCGACCAGACTGCTGGCAATGCGCTTACTCTGTCGCTTCAGTCGGCATGGCTAACGTCACCCAGTCGTGCAGTCCTCCCCGATAATAAGCCAATGCTGATGCGGGATAACCACTTTCCAGAAGCTGCCGAATCGCGTCGGCCGATTGTCGGCATTGCGGACCGTTGCAGAACACGATGGTCAATCGATCTGAGTCGAACTCATTGCGATGTTCTTCGATCGCGTCGTGCGGGATGTTAACAGCACCTGGGATGGTAACCCCGTTCCTTGAATCGGGTACCCGAGTGTCGACGAGTGCGGCGCCACCGCGCACCTTCTCGAGTAGTTCGAGCTCACCCACGGTAACGACATTCGGGGCACAGTGCAGTGGCTGCAGTTTTCCCACGTCGTATCGACCGCAACCAGATCGGGCTGTCCATCCACCGGACAAGGCACACCGACGGGATCCTGGGATCGCGTTCTAGTCCGACGCGTCATGGCTTTTGAAAGTTCTGGTGTCACTCCACATATCGTACCCGGCGGATCAGGCGTCCAGTTCGGCGAAAATTAACGCCCACGTGCCGACCTTCGTATTCACTTGACATGCAATACACTTCGGCTTGCGCCCGGAATGTTGGGATCAGATCCAGCGCGACCTCAAACGGATCCAAGCCCAAGGGGCAACGCCTGGTGGTTTCATTGCGGTTTCTGGACATGACTGGCAGATCCGCCCTCGTCGGCACACGCGATTCGCTGTGCTCGCGGTGCGATAGATAGCAGAGCCACACGATGGAGGACGCCAGGATCACCACTCCGACCCCAAGCGGGATGAGGGTCACTGTCAGCGTCTGGACGATTGTCAGCACCGCGACGAGGGGATCAAAGAACCCAGCCGGTGATAGCGGTCCCGGCGTCCGCGCAGCACGGCGACTGCATACACACTGGCGACGGCGAACCCGCCACCAGAAACGTGGCGATGATCATGTGCACGGTCTGCGGCGGCGTGGCGGGATTTAACGTCGCCGCGCACACGTCGACGATGGTGACCCCACCGTTGACGAGGTCGAACCCGCGCGGCCGGGTCGTCCACGCGTTCGCCATCACGACGAAGAACACCGAGGCGATCCCGGCCACCGCGCCGGGGCTTCCGGAGAGCAGGTGGTCGTCGGCGAGAAGCCGGTCCCAGCCGTAGAATAGATTCCCAGAACGAGCCCCCTATTGCCTTGGCCCAGCGGCGCGCCAGCAGCTGGCAATGCACGTCGCCGGTGCGGAAGCCTCGCCACTCGGCGAACAGCACCAACACCGGCATCCGACGCTGAAGCAGGCCAGAGTGACGGCGCGGGAGCCGGCGGAAGCGGCGGCGTGCGCCAACCCAACGACAGCGCCATCTGGTCGTGCGCGGCTACCAGATCCCACGCTGCGGCCAACTCGGTCACCATCGCGAGGAGACAGGCGGCGGCTACGGCGTCGTCATGCGACCGCGGTGACACGTCTACTCAATGAGCATCGGCAGGAACGTCGGCATGAACCCTGGCTGGCTGCGGCTGCTCCGTCAGACGCAGATAGGGCTTGACCGCGCGGTAGCCGGGAAAGCGCGCCGCGGCGTCGTCGTCAGAGACCCCCAGGCCGATGATGACGTCCTGACCGGGCTGCCAGTCCGCGGGCGTCGCGACGGGGTGTGCGGCGGTGAGTTGCAGGCTGTCGATGGCCCGCAGGATCTCGTCGAAGTTGCGTCCCGTCGACATCGGATAGGTCAGGATCAACTGCACGGTTTTGTCGGGAGCGATCACGAACACCGAGCGGACCGTGGCCGCGGCACTGGCATTCGGGTGGATCATCTCGTAGAGCTCGGACACCTTGCGGTCCGCGTCGGCAACCATCGGGAAGTTCACCGCACAGCCTTGGGTTTCGCCGACATCGCCCTCCCACGCCAGATGGGACTCGACCGAGTCCACCGACAGCCCAAGCAACTTGACGTTGCGCTTGTCGAACTCCCCCTTGAGCCGGGCGACCGCGCCCAACTCGGTGGTGCACACCGGGGTGAAGTCGCCGGGGTGGGAGAACAGCATCCCCCACGAGTCGCCCAGCCACTCGTGAAACGAGATGGGGCCTGCGGTGGTGTCAGCGGTGAAGTCAGGGGCGGTATCGCCCAGCTGCAGACTCATGGCGTGTCCTTTCATCGAAGAAATATAATCGATCATCTATGATCCTAGCGTGGAACCCTCGCCCAGTGTTGTGACACTCACCACGCCGTCACCCGCCGCTGACCCGGGGATGCTTCGCATCTCGCTGCCCGATCAGATCAAGGACCTGCTGCTGGGGCAGATTGTGGATGGCTCCTATCCGCCCGGACATCGCTTGGTCGAGACGGCCATCGCCCGCCAGATCGGTGTCAGCCAGGGTCCCGTCCGTGAAGCGCTGCGCCAGCTTGCCGGGATGGGCCTGATCCAGTTCGAAGCCAACCGAGGTTGCCGGGTCAGGCAAGTCGACCAAACAGAGATCGACGAAGTGTCGGAGGTGCGCGCGGCCCTGGAGGAAACCGCCGCCCGACTGGCCGCTGGCAGCCGCCCCGACCTCGTCCCTCTTACCGCCGAGGTGGACGGCATGGCCGCCGCAGCAGCAACTGAGGATCGCCAGGCCTACGTCCGCCATGCGATGCGCTTCCACCGGCTCATCGTGGTGGCGTCCGGTAACCGGGTGCTGCTATCGACCTGGGACTCGCTGGCCATCGAGGGCCGCACCGCTCAACTCGTCCTCGTGCCAGGGTTCGACATGGTCGGTGGCGCCGAGGAACACCGCCAGATCCTCGACGCTGTCGCCGCCGCCGACCCTGCCGCCGCCGCCCAGCTCTCCCGTGAGCACGAAGAGGCTTTTATCCGGAAGGATCCCGGCGGCACCGCTTCCCCCGGATAGCACGACGATCTCTACGGGCGCCACCGGCTCCACTACCGAACGACTTAGTCGCCTGAATCCATGGACAATTGACGAATGAGTGTGGATCTTGATACGAGCGGAAGTGCCGTTTGAGCTGGGACGATTGGATATGCTACCCAACAATTCGGTCCGGTGTAGAAATGGCTTCGCCAGT
The DNA here is from genome assembly GCF_900454025.1 of Mycolicibacterium gilvum. Classification (NCBI taxonomy): domain Bacteria; kingdom Bacillati; phylum Actinomycetota; class Actinomycetes; order Mycobacteriales; family Mycobacteriaceae; genus Mycobacterium; species Mycolicibacterium gilvum. The sequence continues at coordinate 19,835 of NZ_UGQM01000005.1, forward strand.
GATGACAGCCTCCTATTCTATTGGGGCGACAACGCCAACTGATCTTCCGGCTTGGCCGATCTCTGCTTGCCGAGAAGGCGCACATCGCCAATAGAAACCCGTCCGCGATCTCGGGAAGCGCGTGATGCGCCGAAGGGAAGCGTGCGGTAAATCCAGGGTGGCTCAGCAGTGTCGTTTACCGTTCAAGGCCGAGGGTGCCAGATGGCCGCGACCCGAAACCGCACACCGTAGGTCGTGCCGTCGCGAGGCGACGCGCCAGAGGTGGTATGCAGACTGACCGCCGCCTGCGCCTGCGGACTCAGGGTGGTGAACGTCGATCTCCGCTGCACCGCAGTCTTATTCGTCCCAACGCCCGTCGCAGTAAGGGTGTAGGTTTCGCCGTAGTCCAGCGGCACGGCAGGCGTCCACGACTGCCCATCTGAGGCCACAGCACCTGGAATCGGCGCACCCCGGTGATTGACCAGCGATACCTCTCGGAGTACAACTGCGGTGACTGTCGCCGAGACGCCTTCGGTGGGATGCACGCCGGTCGCTCCCGCAGGTGGCGTGATCACCACGGTCGCCGGCGTGGCTGGCATCGTCGCTGTGCTCACGGGTGCAGCACCCTCGCCGACATCGCTGGGCCAAAACATGAATGCGGCCGCAGCGATGGCCGCGACGGCCACTGCTGCGCTTGAAATGTGGCGCCACGTCAAGTGTCGTCGGCGAACGAGAACCACGGGACCCTCCTGAGCGGTCTAGCTGTATCGGCCCGACACCCACAAGCGAATGAGCGCCGTGAGTGCAGGTTTGCGGCGTGTAGCGCGGTCCGACTCCCCGCTTGCGTTAGCGAGTGCGCTCGCGTAGGAATGCTAAGCAAAGCATACGTACCTACTACGTAGATACATAGCTCGGCGTTCCCCCGTCCAAGTTGAAGGAGAGCCTGTGTTGTTACTCAGACGTGTGGTGATGGCGTTCGGCGCCGCGTTGGCGCTGACGGTCAGCGCCGTGCTGGGTCCGTCAGCGGTGGCGTCCGCCTTCTCGCGACCCGGCTTACCCGTCGAATACTTGATGGTGCCGTCGGCGGCGATGGGGCGCGAGGTCAAGGTCCAGTTTCAAAGCGGCGGCGTGAACTCACCGGCGGTGTATCTGCTCGACGGTCTACGCGCCCGCGACGACTTCAGCGGCTGGGACATCGAGACCAACGCTTTCGAGATGTACTACCAGTCGGGCCTGTCGGTGGTCATGCCGGTGGGCGGCCAGTCGAGTTTCTACAGCGATTGGTATCGGCCGGCATGCGGGAGCGCCGGATGCACCACGTACAAGTGGGAATCGTTTCTAACACAGGAGCTTCCAGCATTTCTTTCTCAACAGCGTCAGGTGAAGGCGACGGGAAGCGCCGCGGTGGGTCTGTCGATGTCGGGCTCGGCGGCACTGACGTTGGCGATCCACCATCCCCAGCAGTTTCGGTATGCAGCGTCGCTGTCGGGGTTTCTCAATCTGTCCGAAGGCTGGTGGCCGACACTGGTGGGCGTGTCAATGAAGGACGCGGGCGGTTTCAGCGCCGAAGACATGTGGGGGCCGTCATCCGACCCGGCGTGGCGGCGCAACGATCCGATGGTCAACATCGGCCAACTCGTCGCCAACAACACCCGGATCTGGGTCTTCGCCGGCAACGGCAAGCCTGCTGACCTCGGCGGTGGGGCTCTGGAAGGGGACAACCTGCCGGCGAAGTTCCTCGAAAGCTTCACGCTGAGAACCAACAAGACCTTTCAAGAGACTTATCTGGCCGAAGGCGGCCGCAACGGAGTGTTCAACTTCCCCGACAGTGGCACACACAGCTGGGCCTACTGGTCTGAACAACTCGCACTCATGAAGCCGGATATTCAGCGCACCCTGGGCGCAGCTGCACCGGTGGCCGGCTGATACGCCGGCCCTCTCGACGTCCAGCATTTATGGGCATGCGCCCGACTGCGCACAGCCGCACGCGGTCAACCAGCGCCGCGGCAGCCCAATGCCGGCGTCAGACATCGATGACGCGGGTTACGTTTGGGGTCATTCCGCCGAGGCGGACCGGGGACACCTTCACCGGAACACCGGATTGTTGAGCTTCGACCATCTGACCGTTGCCGAGGTAGAGCGCCTCGTGTTGGCTGCCGCCAGGCCCCCAGAAGAGCAGATCGCCGCGCCGTGCCTGGGCACGGGGCACCTGACGCCCGGCGGTGTACTGGTCGCCCGACCACCGAGGAAGCAGAATTCCGACCCCCGCGAAGGCGAAGCGAGTCAAGCCTGAGCAGTCGAAGCCGACGGTGCCTGCGCCGCTGTCCACACCCGCGCTTGGCCCGTTGACGTCTCCGCCTCCCCAGGAATACGGCACTCCGAGCTGTGAACCTGCCCGTCGCACAACGTATTCGATCGCCATCGGCCCCTTTGCGCGGACGCTTCGCGGTGCGCCCACTGTCGGCAAGGCGGCGCCCATGAGGAAGCTGCGGCCCAATTCGAGCGTGGTCTCGGTGGCGATCCGGGCGGCCTCCAACGACGCGTTGGCGATAGCCACGGGATCCCCGGGCGCACCCGCGCTGGCCCGGCGCGGCAACGTAGGGTCCCACTGCTCAGGCTGTGCCACTGCATGTACCGGAAAAGCGGCCATCGCCCACGGCGTACCGACCACGCATGCCAGGCGGAGAGCATCACGGCGCCGCACAACGGCAACCTCCACGTCGTTATCGAAGTCGAGTTACTGAATTAATACGTACGTAGCTAGACAGTAGGTTTGGTGCGTCACGGATTGGGTTACGGGGCGCCTCATTTCGGCAACTTGCGCCTCCGCCCTGGCTGTCAGGTCTCGGCCGCATGCGGGCGCGAACGCCTGCACTGGGTAAGGCCTCGCGCCGGGGCTGGCGGGTTCAGCGCTTCCCGGAGCCGCCCGATCGCAGAGCGGAAGGGGGCAATGTACGTACATCCGGATAGGCCGTCCGCTGTGTTACCGTGGCGATACCCTACGGGGTATTGAGAGATCCGTTTGAGAAGGGAAATCCATGACAACTCCGAGTGCCGCCTTCCTGATCGACCCGTCCGAGCTTGAGGAGATGTTGGGGTCGCCGACGCCTCCGCGTGTCCTCGATGTGCGCACACCGGGGGAGTTCGAGACCGTTCACATCGGTGGCGCCTACAACGTGCCCTTAGATCTGCTGCGTGAGCATCGAGAGGACATCTCCCGCCACCTCGACCAGGACGTGGTGCTGGTGTGTCGGTCGGGTCAGCGGGCTGCGCAGGCCGAGGAAGCGTTGCGCGGTGTGGGTCTGCCGAATGTGCATGTCCTGGATGGGGGCATGGCGGCGTGGGAGAGCCGCGGCCTGGCGGTCAATAAGGGCCGGACGCGCTGGGATCTTGAGCGCCAGGTGCGGTTGGTGGCCGGTTCTCTTGTGTTGAGCAGTGTGCTCGCCAGCGTGGTTGCCCCCAAGGTCAAGTGGCTTGCTGCCGGGATTGGTGGCGGTTTGACGTTCGCCGCAGTGTCGGACACCTGTGCGATGGGCATGCTGTTGGCCAAGCTTCCTTATAACCGCGGGACCTCGTGTGACGCACAATCGATCGTCGCCGAGTTATCCGCGACGGCGACTCCGCGTTGACGCGGAACACGGCACAGACGCCGCAGTCCGTCAGCTGCTCGGCGACAGGGCGCCCTCGGTGAGGAATCGGTAGCCCTCGGTCGGGGAGAAGCGGGCGCTGACGGTGAAGCGGTCTGCGCGAATTAGCGTGTGGCGCAGTTCGATTGGCTTCTGTTCTACGCAACTGAGCCTGCGGATGGCCAGGGCGGCGCAGCGCTCGTCGAGCGCGAGCAGCTCGGCTTCCGGCGGTTCGGGAACGACTGCGGTGATGTCTTCGCGCCCGCCGGTCAATCGAACGCCGCAACGGGTCTCGAGTTCGATGTAGAGCGCGGTATGGGTGAAGTCCGCCTCCAGGAGCGGTCGGGCGACTTCGGCGGGCAACCAGGCGAAGTCTAGGGCGAGGGGATGATCGCCGGCCATGCGAAGACGCTCCAGGTAGACCAACGACGCGTCGGGTGGCAGTTCCAGTGTTGTGGCCACGGTGGGGTCTGTTCGGACGTCGAGGACGCGTACCACACTGTGCTGGGGCACCCCGGTGGCCTCGACTGCGGCGAACAGGCTGTAGAGCGCACCAAGGGGCTGCTCGATCACCGGCACTTCGGCAAGTCTGGTCGCTCGTCCCCGCTCGGCGATCAATACGCCCGCGTGGCGCAGATGGCGCAGCGCTTCGCGCACAGTGTGACGGCTCACGCCATAGCCGCTGGTCAAGGCATGCTCTCCGGGAAAGCCGGAGGTGAATTCACCGGCCTGGATGCGTGCCAGGAGGTCAGCATGCACTTGCGCCCATAACGGGAGCGCGCTGCTGCGATCGATGCGCGATGCGAGGTCTCCCTGCTGGGCCACGATTACCTCCTCGTCCCTCGGTTTGCTTGGCACCCAGTGTCGCGTGCAGTAGTGCATTTCCGGGACTGACACGCTAGCGTAGTCGGATGTACGTACATCCCTACATCTTGGCGTGGATCTGTTCCGCCGCTGGAGCGCGCTCGGTGAGCAGCGGCTTCGTGCAGGGACGGGCATCCGCCACCAGACTTCAGGAGGTTGAGCAGTGAATGCAGTAGGACATCAGGTCGTCGTCATTGGGGGCGGTAACGCGGGAGTGTCGCTGGCGGCACGCCTTCGGCATGCGGGCATGAACGACGTCGGGATCATCGAGCCCTCGGACACGCACTACTACCAGCCGTTGTGGACGCTGGTCGGCGGGGGCTGTGTGAAGGCGGACGCCAGCGCTCGGCCGCAGGCGTCGGTGATGCCGCAGGGTGTGGGATGGGTCAAGGATCGGGCTTGTGAGATCGATCCGGAGAAGCAGCGCGTCAGCACCGAAGGTGGGGTCACTGTCGGTTACGACCACCTCGTGGTGTGTCCGGGTATCCAGCTCGACTGGACTGCGGTGCCCGGTATGGCCGAATCCTTGGACTCGGCAGCGGTGTCGAGTAACTATCGCTACGACTTGGCGCCCAAGACATGGGAGTTGATCAGGTCGATGCGGTCGGGAACGGCGATTTTCACGATGCCGTCGGGGCCGATCAAGTGTGCGGGTGCGCCGCAGAAGATCGCTTACCTGGCTGCCGATTACTGGCGGCGCCAGGGGGTGCTGTCCAAGATTCGGATCGTCATGGTGTTGCCGACCCCGGGCATGTTCGGTGTGAAGGAGTTCTCCGACGAACTTGAACGCGTCGTGGCCCGCTATGGCATCGAGGTGCGCTTCAACAGTGAAGTCACCACCGTCAATCCCGACACCCGCACGGTGACGATCACAGACAACGCCGCCGACAGCACCTCCGAGGTCGGCTATGACCTGCTGCATGTCGTCCCCCGCCAGTCGGCGCCGGACTGGATCAAATCCAGCCCGCTGCGCGCTGACGACAATCCCGGCGGCTACGTCGATGTGGACAAGAACACTATGCGGCACAATTCCTTTGACAACATCTTTGCTCTCGGCGATGCCGGATCGACACCGAACTCCAAAACCGGTGCCGCGATCCGCAAGCAGGCCCCAGTGGTGGCGGCCAACCTGGCTGACAGCATCGCCGGCCGCCCACTGTCGGCGTCCTACGGCGGATACGCGTCGTGTCCGTTGACCACCGCGCGCGACAAGATGCTGCTCGCCGAGTTCGACTACACGATGCGCCCGGCACCCTCGATCCCGTTCATCGACACTACCCACGAACGGCGCGACATGTGGCTGCTCAAGCGCTACGGGCTTCCCGCGATGTACTGGAACCTGATTCTCAAGGGCCGGGCGTGACTGCGGTAAGAGTGCTGCATGATCGACCCTGATGAGCGACGATTGAATGACGCCGAAGCGGGGTTTGGTTTATACCGGAGGGGGTACGTCATGATCGGCTCCGGTGTGAGGCAAATAAGAGGGTCTAGCGACAGGCCTCATCGCTGGCGACGGAGAAGCTGAGCGGCGCGAGAGTGCCCTGTCGTAGGGGAGACGCATGACCGACACCGTGATCCCGGAGTTGAAGGCGACACGCCCTTTCCCGGCGCGTTATAAGCCTAAAGGCACCCTGATCTACCAGTTGATCACCACGACCGATCACAAGCTGATCGGACAAATGTACTTCGCCGCTACATTTGGGTTTTTTCTCGCCGGCGGTCTGATGGCCCTTTTCATTCGCACCGAGTTGGCCGTACCGGGGCTGCAATTTTTGTCCAACGAGCAGTACAACCAAATGTTCACCATGCACGGCACGTTGATGTTGCTGCTGTTCGCCACCCCGATGGTCTTCGCGTTCGCGAATCTGATTTTGCCGCTGCAGATCGGCGCGCCCGACGTCGCCTTCCCGCGCCTCAACGCCTTCTCGTTCTGGCTGTTTCTGTTCGGTGGTCTGATTGTCCTGGCTGGATTCATCACCCCTGGTGGTGCGGCCGACTTCGGGTGGACGGCGTATGCGCCCCTCAGCGATGCGATCCACTCACCCGGCGCCGGCGGGGATCTGTGGATCATGGGCCTGATCGTCTCCGGACTGGGCACCATCTTGGCTGCGGTCAACATGATCACCACGGTGGTCTGCATGCGCGCCCCGGGCATGACGATGTTCCGGATGCCGGTCTTCACCTGGGACGTGCTAATCACCTGCATCCTCGTTCTGGTCGCTTTCCCAATTCTGACGGCGGCGCTATTCGGACTTGCCGCCGACCGCCACCTCGGCGCCCACGTCTACGACCCGGCCAACGGCGGAGTGCTGCTGTGGCAGCACCTGTTCTGGTTCTTCGGCCACCCCGAGGTCTACATCGTGGCCTTGCCGTTCTTCGGCGTCATCACTGAGATCATCCCAGTATTCTCCCGCAAACCCATCTTCGGCTACACCACCATCGTCTACGCCACCATCGGCATCATGGCGCTGTCGGCGGCAGTATGGGCGCACCACATGTACGCCACCGGCGCCGTGCTACTGCCCTTCTTCGCGTTCATGTCCTACCTGATCGCCGTGCCGACCGGCATCAAGTTCGTCAACTGGATCGGCACCATGTGGAAAGGCCAGATCACGTTCGAAACCCCCATGCTGTGGGCGGTAGGCTTCCTCTTCACCTTCCTGCTCGGCGGCCTCTCGGGGGTCATCCTCGCGAGCCCCCCGCTGGACTTTCATGTCACTGACAGCTACTTCCTCATCGCCCACTTCCACTACGTGCTGTTCGGCACCATCGTGTTCTCCATGTTCGGCGGCTTCTACTTCTGGTTCCCGAAGATCACCGGCCGCCTCATGGATGAGCGACTCGGCAAGCTGCACTTCTGGACGACCTTCATCGGATTCCACACCACCTTCCTGGTCCAGCACTGGCTTGGCGATGAGGGCATGCCGCGCCGCTACGCCGACTACCTGCCCTCCGACGGCTTCACCACACTCAATGTCATCTCCACCATCGGGTCGTTCATCCTGGGGATATCAACCCTGTTCTTCCTGTGGAACGCGTTCAAGAGCTACCGCTATGGCGAACCCGTGACCGTGGACGATCCGTGGGGATACGGCAATTCCCTGGAATGGGCCACCAGCTGCCCGCCGCCGCGGCACAACTTCACCGAACTGCCCCGCATCCGGTCCGAACGGCCGGCTTTCGAACTGCACTATCCGCACATGGTCGAGCGGATGCGGGCCGAGGCGCACATCGGTAAACACGCCACGGCCTTTGAATCGCCTGAGGGTTTCGGGCCCCGGACCGAACCGGACCGCAGCAGCTAGCTCGCCAGACGCGGGAAGGTCATTTGAGTCTACCGTGTTTATAGAGATACCCCCCTGGGTATCTAACCCTGAGGGGTTACAAGGGAAGGATCGGGCATTGGTCAGCGACGAAGAGGCCATGGCATTGGTGCTCAACAGGTTGCGGCGTGCGCAGGGACAACTGGCAGGCGTCGTGGCGATGATCGAAGCGGGCCGCGACTGCAAAGACGTGGTGACCCAACTCGCCGCGGTGTCCAAGGCGCTCGACCGGGCTGGGTTCAAGATCGTCGCCACCGGAATGCGGCAATGCCTGACCGGCGCAATTCCCGAGGGCACGCAGCCAATGACCGAAGCCGAACTGGAGAAGCTGTTCTTGGCCTTGGCATGACCCGACGACCCATTAGAGAGAACAGGGGAACATCATGACGTTGGCCATATCAACCACACTGCAAACGGGGTTCGATGAGGCCGTGCGCCGAACCCGAGAAGCATTGTCCGAACAGGGTTTCGGCGTGCTGACCGAGATCGACGTGAAAGCGACGTTGAAGAAGAAGCTCGATCAGGACATGGAGGACTACTTGATCCTGGGTGCCTGCAACCCGCCGCTGGCACACCAGGCCATCGACGTCGATCGCCAGATCGGCCTGCTGCTGCCCTGCAACGTCGTCGTACGCGCAGACCGTGACGAACCCGGGACGGTGATTGTCGACGCGATGGACCCGCAGATCATGGTTCAGGTCGCTGATCAGGTCGGGCTGCAACCTGTCGCCGACAGCGCGGCCGCCAAATTGCGTGCCGCCATCGAATCGCTGACGTCCGCCGCCGACTCTTCCCGTTAGACGTTCGTCGGTGTCTACGTGTAGTGACGACTCAGCATGACCGTGTCCATCGCTCTGGCCCTGGCGTTCGGCGCCCTCATCGGAGTGCTGCTCGGATTGTTGGGCGGCGGGGGCTCGATCCTGGCGGTACCGGCGCTGGTGTACGCCGTCGGGCTGGACATGCAACAAGCAATCCCGGTGTCACTTCTGGTGATCGGCGTGGCCTCGGCGGTCGGTGCGCTTCCCAAGATCCGGGCCAAGCAGGTGCAATGGCGTCTGGCAGGTGTGTTCGCCGCGGCGGGCATACCCGCGACCTTTGCCGGCGCCGCGATCGGGTCGCACCTTCCGCAGTCGGTGTTGTTACTGGGCTTCGCCGCGGTGATGGTGCTGGCCGGCGCCCGGATGCTCAGCAGCAACGACCACACCGGCACCGCCTGCGACGCCGAGGGCGGCATCGACTGGCGGCGCTGCGCTCCGCGATCCATCCCCGCCGGGTTGGCGGTCGGGCTCCTGACGGGACTGTTCGGCGTCGGCGGCGGATTTCTGATCATCCCCGCCCTGGTGCTGATGCTCGGAGTGGAGATGCCGATCGCGATCGGCACGTCGTTGCTGATCATCGTCGCGAACTCAGTCGCCGGCTTCTTGTCCCACCTGCACGGATTGAGCGTCGACTGGGCCCTCGCGGGGGCATTCGCGGCCACCGCGACCGTCGCCTCGCTCGTCGCGGGCCAGCTGGGCACCCGCCTCAACACCGACCGGCTGCAGCGCTGGTTCGCCTACCTGGTCTTCGTGGTCGCGGCGTTCGTCGTCGTCGACACCATCTTCTTGCGCTGACACAACCTCATACCGCACGACAATCTCGAACAAAGGAGCAAAGCCATGAACGTGACCATCATCGAAACCTCGGGTCTCGGAGACCGTAGCTACCTGGTCAGCGACGGCGACGTCGCCACCGTCATCGACCCGCAGCGCGATATCGACCGGGTCCTCGACCTCGCGCAGGAGAAGAACGTCAGCATCACCCACGTGCTGGAGACCCACATCCACAACGACTACGTCACCGGCGGGCTGGAACTGGCCCGCACCGTGGGAGCGGAATACGTCGTCTCAGCCGAAGACGACGTGGCCTTCGACCGTCGCCCGGTCGCTGACGGCGACATCATCGACGCCGGCCCGTTCCGTTTCCAGGTGCTGCACACCCCAGGCCACACCCACACCCATGTGAGCTATGTCCTACAGAACACTGGCGGCGAGCCGGTCGGCGTTTTCACCGGCGGGTCGATGTTGCACGGCACCACCGGACGCACCGACCTGCTCGGCGATGACCACACCAAGGAGTTGACGCACGCACAGTTCCACTCCGTGCGCCGGCTGGCCGCCGAACTGCCCGACGACGTGCAGGTCTATCCCACCCACGGATTCGGCAGCTTCTGCTCGGCCACCCCATCCAGCGGTGACTCGTCGACCATCGCCGAGCAACGGTCCAACAACCCGGCACTGACCAACGACGAACAGACCTTCGTCGACGAACTCATTGCAGGCTTGTCGGCATACCCCGCCTACTACGCGCACATGGGCGTCATCAACGCCGAAGGCCCACAACCGGTCGACCTGTCCATGCCCGCACCGGTCGACGCCGGCGAGATCCGCCGGCGGATCGATTCGGGTGAATGGGTGGTCGACCTGCGCAACCGAACGGCATTCGCCGCGGGCCACCTCTCAGGCAGCATGGGATTCGAACTGTCCGGCCAGTTCGTCACCTACCTCGGCTGGCTCTACGCCTGGGGTACGCCGCTGACCCTGATCGCTGAGCGGCCCGAGGACATCCTCGAAGCGCGCCGCGAACTGGCCAGGATCGGTGTCGACAACCTCACCGGATCAGCGGTGGGCGACGTGGACACCCTCGCCGACGGTACGGCGCTGAACTCCTACCGGGTCGCCGACTTCGCCGACCTGCGCGAGACGATCGGGGCAGACGGTCTCACGGTCCTCGACGTGCGGCAGACCAACGAATTCGACGAAGCCCACATCCCCGGCGCGCTCAACATCCCCCTGCACGAGCTGCTGTCGCGCCGCGGCGAGGTCCCTGACGGACAGGTGTGGGTCCACTGCGGGTCCGGGTATCGCGCCTCGATCGCCGCCTCGATGCTCGACAAGCCCAGCCGCACAGTCGTGCTCATTGATGATGCGTTCGACAACGCCAAAGAGCAGGAACTGGTCGGCGCCGCATAGGCGGCGCCGCGTCGTCCCGACCGTTGCTCCATCGAACTCTTGTGAGGAACCCCGTCGTGTCAGTCACTCGCCGCTCGCGCGCGCTCCTGGCGGCCGCGGTTGCCATCGTCATAATCGCCGCCGGAGGTGTCGGGGTCTGGGCGTGGACACGCAGCGACACCCCGGTGCCGGTCGCCACTCCGTCTCCGCCGTCGACCACACCGGCGACGGTCACGTTCCGTCCGGCGGCCAACGCCGCCGATGTCGACCCCCTCGGCGACGTCAGGGTCCAGGCCAGCGACGGCACGCTTGCCAGTGTGTCGATGGTCAACGACAGCAACGTCGCGGTTCCTGGCGTGATCACCCCCGATGACCTGCTGTGGAAACCCACCGTTGCGCTCGGTTACGGCCGCACCTACACGGTGACTGTTCAGGCCCGCGGCGTCGGCGGCACACCGGTGACTCGCACGTCGAGATTCACCACGTTGACGCCGAGCAACCAGACCAAGGTGTCCCTGACGACCACCTCCGGGGCGGCGATCACCGCCGGGGGCACGTACGGGGTCGGTACCGTCGTGGTCGCGCACTTCGACGAGCCGATCGCCGATCGCGCCGCGGCGCAGCGCCGCTTGTCTGTCACGACCGCGCCGACGGTTCAGGGCTCGTGGTACTGGATTGACGACCAGAACGCCCATTGGCGCCCGGAGCGTTACTACACCCCCGGCACCACCGTGGGGGTCGCGGCGAACGTGTACGGAGCAGCTCTCGGTGATGGCCTCTACGGCCAGGAAGACACGCGGGTGTCGTTCCGGATTGGTGACTCCCACGTCTCCGTCGCCGATGATGCCACCAAACAGATCAGCGTCTACCAGAACGGTCAGCTGGTCCGCACCATCCCGACCTCGATGGGCATGGGCGGCACTGAATCGGTGGCAGGACAGGAGTTTTCGTTCTGGACCCAACCCGGGGTTTACACCGTGATGGACAAGGCCAATCCCGTGATCATGGACTCCTCCACCTACGGGCTGCCGATCAATTCGCGCCTCGGTTACAAGGAAACCATCCCGTATGCCGTGCGGCTGTCCAACGACGGCATCTACGTCCACCAACTGGAGAGCACGGTGTGGGCACAGGGCAACACCAACGTCTCCCACGGCTGCCTCAACGTCAACGCCGACAACGCTCAGTGGTTCTACGACTTCGCCCAACCCGGAGATGTCTTCGAGGTGCGCAACACCGGCGGGCAACCGTTGCAGGTATGGCAGAACGGGGACTGGAGCCTGCCCTGGGACCAGTGGCTTGCCGGCAGTGCATTGACCTGACACGCGATAGCGATGAAGCGATGGGAAGTGATCGGATGGGCGCGATAACTGTGGGGATCATCCAGGCGGGCCGTCGTGTGGGGTAGTGAGGCGACGCTGCTGCTGTGGGCCGCCGCAGGCGAGCCACCCGGTCTGCTGCCCGCACGCCAACAGATGGCCGTATCACTGGGCTGGCACATTGTGCTGGCCAGCTTCGGGGTGGCATTTCCCACCATCATCTATGTGATGCATCGGCGCGGCATCGTCCGCAACGATCCGGTCGCGCTGGGCTTGGCGCGGCGCTGGGCCAAGGTGTCCGCCGTCCTCTTCGCGATCGGAGCGGTATCGGGCACCGTGCTGAGCTTCGAGATGGGCCTGCTGTGGCCCGGCCTGATGGGCCGTTTCGGCGACGTCCTCGGCCTGCCCTTCGCCTTCGAGGGGTTGTCCTTCTTCGTCGAAGCGATCTTCCTGGGGATCTACCTCTACGGTTGGGATCGCATGCCACCGCGGCGCCACCTGGCCATGCTCATCCCGATGGGCATCTCGGGGGTGGTCGGCACCTTCTGCGTCATCTCGGTCAACGCGTGGATGAACCACCCCGCCGGATTCACCATCCGCGACGGCCACGTCGTCGACGTCAACCCCTGGGCGGCGATGTTCAACAGCGGAGTGTGGCTGCAGTTCCTGCACATGTGGGTGGCGGCCTTCATGGTCGTCGGCCTCACAGTATCCGGGGTGTACGCGTTCGGGCTGCTGCGCGGCCGGACCGATACCCATCACAAGCTCGGATTCACCGTGCCGTTTTCGTTCGCCGCGGTCGCCGCGGTCGCCCAACCGTTCATTGGGCACGTGCTCGGCATGCGGATCCATGACACCCAGCCGGCCAAGCTCGCGGCGTTCGAACTGGCTCAGACCACTGAGGGACCCGCGCCGCTGCGCCTGGGGGGTGTGCTCATCGACGGCGAGGTGCGTTGGGCGCTGACCATCCCCAGACTGGGGTCCCTCATTGCTCGCAACTCCTGGGACGCACCCGTCCCGGGCCTGGAGGACATCCCTCGATCGGAGTGGCCGCCGGTCAACATCACGCACCTGGCGTTCCAGTCGATGGTGGGCATTGGCACCCTCCTGGCCGCTGTGGCGGTGGTGTACTGGCTGGCCCGTTGGCGCGGATACGACTTGCTCGGCAACCGGTGGTTCCTCCGCGTGTCGGTCCTCACCGGGCCGCTGGCCATCGTGGCTGTCGAATCCGGGTGGATCGCCACCGAGGTCGGCCGCCAGCCCTGGACGGTGTGGCAGGTGCTGCGCACCGTCGATGCCGCCAGCCAGAGCAGCGGTCTGTGGTGGAGTTACATCACGGTTTTGGTCGTCTACCTGGGGATGACGGTCGGTGCGGTCGTGGTACTGCGGTCGATGGCCCAACGGTGGCGGGCCGGTGAAGTCGACCTACCCAGCCCGTACGGACCTCCGCGCACGGAGACGGTGCCGTGACGCTGGCCACCGTGGTCGCGATGGCGATGTTCCTCGGCGTGATCATCTACGCGCTGCTGGGGGGTGCTGACTTCGGTTCCGGCTTCTACGACCTGACCGCCGGCAACGCGCGCAGCGGCGCAGAAATTCGCACCCTCGTCGACCACAGCATCGGACCGGTGTGGGAAGCCAACCACGTGTGGCTGATCTACATCTTGGTGATCTGGTGGACGGGGTTTCCCGCGACTTTCGCTGCCGCCACTACCACGTTGTTTATCCCGTTGGCGTTGGCGCTGGCTGGAATCGTGTTGCGAGGGGCTAGTTTTGCGTTCCGGAAGTACTCGGCGACAATGTCGCAGGCCCGGTTGTTCGGTGCGATCTTCGCCGGTTCGTCGCTGATCGCTCCCTTTTTCCTCGGTACGGTCGCCGGGGCGATCGCCTCGGGTCGCGTCCCGGCAGACGGTTACGGCGACCGCGTCGGCTCGTGGCTTAACCCGACGTCGTTGGTTGGGGGGTGTCTGGCCGTCGCCACTTGCGTGTTCCTCGCCGGGGTGTTCCTGACCGCCGACGCCGACCGCGCCGGCCACAGCGATCTGGCCGACAGTCTGCGACTGCGGACCCTCGCCGTGGCCGCTCTCACCGGCGTGATCGTCTTCGCTGGGCTCTACCCCGTCACGCACGACGCTCCCACTCTCGCCGCCGGGCTGCGTAGCCACGCCTTCCCGTTGCTCGTGCTCGCACTTGTCGCAGGGGTGAGCGCGGTGATCCTCGTTTTCCGCCGTCGCTACGCGATCGCCCGGGTAGCCAGCGCAGCGGCAGTCGGGTCAGTGATCACCGGGTGGGGCGTTGGTCAATACCCGTGGCTGCTCGTCGACGAAGTCACGATCGGCGACGCCGCTGGAGCTGACGCCACGCTGGCCGGGTTGCTGGTGGTCGTTGCCCTCGCCGCCGTCATCGTGCTGCCGGCCCTGGGCTACTTGCTCTACCTCACCCAAACCGAAGAGTGGTCGCGCAGCTAAGGCTTTAGAGAGCTCTCCAGCGAGAGCGAAACTGATTACAGCGCCGAACCCGCTACGGGAAGGGTGACGAGGAACAAAGCGAACAGAAACCAGCCCGCACCCTGCCAGATCGGCCACGTTCCTTCAGCACGCCACACCTGATACGTGCGAATGAACGCCCCAAGGCCGCCCACGAACAACACGGCCGGCACCAGGACGCCAGCCGTCACTACCTTGGTAAAGGCGTAGACCATCAGTGCCAAGCCCGCCACAGCGATCACCGAGACGGCGTAGCGGACAGCGGCGCGGAACACGACGGGATCGCGCCAGCGTTTCTCAACGTCGTTGGTCATGCTCTCTGAATGCCCGCATATCGGGAGACGAAAACGGACAGTCCCCTCAGCTACAGCGATTAAGAGAAGCGATGTCGCGCCGCACTCGACCCATTCATCGTCGTGGTCACCCCGTTCGCATTCATTGGACACTCACGAAAACATGTCGCCGCCGACGAAGGGCAACCGGCGTAGCAGCTCACCAACGCCCCGCGCCCACAGAGGTAGGGGCATTGCGTTGACGATTCTTCCGATATCCACTGGTAAACGGGTTTCACGCAGAAACGGTCGAAAATGAAAGCAAGGGCAGATGTTTCGCATCGCAAACGACGAAGCCGTCCAAACACTTAGAAAGGAGTGAATGTGCCGACGTCGAGTACCCGGGCGCCGCGTGGGCACCCGGGGTCGTCAGCGACTAGATTTGCCGTCCCGCCGCCGGGCCCGGAAGTTCGGATAGCCGCCGGGGGCGCACACAGCCAGCGGACAGGCGCCCAACTCGGCCGGGACTCGCACAACCGTCTGGTTCTAGGATTCGACATTTAGATGGCAACACCCGGCCGATATTTCAATGGCAATGCCGCGTCGCACCTGGTCGATGCACGGACAAATGACACGCAATTTGGCAACCTACAGCCGTGTCCGGACGGCCCGGCGAGGTCGCTGATACTGGTTTCGTGTCGGTTGGCGCGGTGGTGGCTCAGGTCGGTGAGGTGCTGGGCCGCGCGCACTCACTGTTCGGCGACCCGCCGGCCTCCGGGCAAGGACCCGCCGCGGGCTCGGTGATGAAGCTCTCGGGCGCCGGGGACCTGGTGCGCTCCGGGCAGGCCCAGATGGCACCACTGTCGGGGCAGCTGGCCACCAACTACTCCACCTTCGCCGGCGGCGCGGGCCCGGCCTTGGACACCCTGGCCGGCAACGACCGGGCACTGAGCACCCAGCTCGACGACGCCGCCCGCTCCGATCGCACCGGCCGCACCAGCTCCGGCGGCGTGGTCAACGGCGCCGCCGCAGACACCAACGGACTGGCCCCGTTCACCAACACCCCCGCCGGCCAGAAAGCACTACTGGTCGCCCTGCGCCAGCGCGTCGCCCAACAACAACAAGTCGTCCAGGCATACAAAACCCGCGACGCGCAGATGGCGGCGATGCTGCGGTCGATGGCCTACGGCGGTGGGGGCGCAGGAAGCGGCTCACCATTCGGCGGCGGCTCAGGCCTGTCGATGCCACAAATGGGGTCGCCGCTGAGTGGACTTCAGGGGCTCTCTGGGTTGTCTGGACTTGGCGGCAGCGGCACCCGCCTGCTGTCGAGCACGCGACCGGGGGGCCGCGGCCCGCTGGGAGCCTTGGATGCCGGAAGCATTGTCGCCAGAGCTATCCAGGGCCAGCTGCCACCAGGCAAGGCTCCCGAGAACGGGCTGCAGAAGTTCTCCGTGCTCACCAATCGCGCTGTCTCGGCGGCGTTTCCGCAGATCCGGGAAATAGGCGGCGTGCGCGCCGACTCGTTGAAGTGGCACCCCAACGGGCTCGCTCTGGATGTGATGATTCCCAATTGGAATACCCCGCAGGGAAAGGCCCTGGGGGATGAAGTGCTGTCGTTTGTGATGGCCAACAAAGAGGCACTCGGCGTCGACCACGCGATCTGGCGGCAAGCGACGTATTACGGCCCCGGGGGCGGTGAACCGATGGGAGGCCGCGGCGGCGCCACCGCGAACCATTTCGATCACGTGCACATCGCGACCAAGGGCGGCGGCTACGTGCGCACGTAACGGGTAGCAGCCTGCGCGGTGCCACCAGCTTCCGGATTTTGTGTCTGGGGGGTTGGTCTGGGTCGCTGATACTGGTTTCGTGTCGGTTGGCGCGGTGGTGGCTCAGGTCGGTGAGGTGCTGGGCCGCGCGTATTCGCTGTTCGGTGATCCACCGGCCTCCGGGCAAGGCCCGGCTGCGGGCTCGGTCATCAAGCTCTCCGGCGCCAGGGAACTGGTGGGCACGTCGCAGGCGCAGATGGCGCCGTTGTCGGGGCAGCTGGCCACCAACTACTCCACCTTCGCCGGCGGCGCGGGCCCGGCCTTGGACACCCTGGCCGGCAACGACCGGGCACTGAGCACCCAGCTCGACGACGCCGCCCGCTCCGATCGCACCGGCCGCACCAGCTCCGGCGGCGTGGTCAACGGCGCCGCCGCAGACACCAACGGACTGGCCCCGTTCACCAACACCCCCGCCGGCCAGAAAGCACTACTGGTCGCCCTGCGCCAGCGCGTCGCCCAACAACAACAAGTCGTCCAGGCATACAAAACCCGCGACGCGCAGATGGCGGCGATGCTGCGGTCGATGGCCTACGGCGGCCGCGGCGGTGGGGGCGCAGGAAGCGGCTCACCATTCGGCGGCGGCTCAGGCCTGTCGATGCCACAAAGCGGTGGTGGATTCGGGGGAATCCCTATGGGCGGGGGCGGGTTTGGTGGTAGCTCCAGAGGTGGCGGATCTGGTGGGCGACGACCGTCGCCCAGGATCGACACGGGCCGCGATATCCCTCCTGGTAGGGGTGGGCAGGCTGTGCAGGCGGCGTTGTCGAAGCTGGGCCGCCCGTATGTGTGGGGAGCCAAGGGCCCTTCAGTCTTTGACTGCTCGGGGCTCACGGGGTGGGCGTGGCGTCAAGCCGGCGTGCAGCTGGGGCCCGACACCTATACGCAAGTGAATCAGGGGGTGGCCGTGCCTCCTGGTGAGGTCCGCGCCGGTGATCTGATCTTTCCCAAGGCGTCCTATGACGGCCGCGGCCCGGGTCATGTCATGTTGGCGATCTCGTCGACACAGGTAGTGCACGCCCCTCAGACCGGTGATGTGGTGCGTATCGCGCCGATGCCGCCAGGGTTTATCGCGCGCCGCCCGGTGGCCACCTAGCCCGGAAAATCGTGCACGGAGGGGGATCGGCGCGGCTTTAGGCTCGTAGTTGTTCCGCCCGAGGAAAGGATGTGGCCGTGGAGTCTGGGTTGCAGCAACAAGCCAGTCAAATCTTGGATCTCGCTACGCGGGCGAAGAAAGTCTTCGGCGGTGACTCCACCCCGCAGCGGCCACCGGAGTTCGCAGCGCCGCGCGATCTCGAAGAGACGATCTCCCGTGATCACTTCTGATTTCAGTACCGCGCCAGGCACGCCATCGTCAATGCTGTTAATGCTGTTAATGCTGTTAATGCAGAAGAGGTTACGATGACCGACGCTCGCAAGTTCGATGAGCTGGTGTCCTGGCATGCCAAGCCGGTCGCAGGGGTCGGTATGGGCTGGGATCCGGGTTGGCGTGCCGACGGGGGAGCGTTTGCCCCCAACATCAGCCCCTCGGACCCGTACTGGAACACGGTGTTGGACAAGGCCCAAGCCGCCTATGGCGATCCTGGTATGCGGTTCAACACCTCTGACCCGAGCGCCGACCGCTATCTCGTCTTCAGCGACGGCACGCGGGTACCGACCGATGGCTCGTTGGCCTATCGCGACAACGGCAACACTTACGTGATGAACAGCGATGGCTCGGTGTCGCTCCTCGGTGGCGACGGCAAGGCCGGTCAGCCGTTCTTCCCGGAGTTCCGGCGCAACGAGGCCGGCCAGTATGTGCCGGTCAACGCTCAAGGCCAGCAGGTCGCCCCGCTGGCCTCCTCCTACGTGGACGATCCAGCAACAGGCAAGCGCACCTACTACAACGCCAACGGAGACGTCGTGGGATCTGAGCGGCGGCCCGCCACACCGCCTCCGGGCAGCCAGCCCGGCGTGGCGACCGATGAGCAGCAGTCGGGGCGCACCGCTGACGCGGTACGCAAGCTGCACGACGAGATGAAGGACCGCTACAGCCAACTCAGCGAGGCTGAGGGCAAGTTGACCGAGGCGATGCTGAGCGCCCGGACCACGACCGCTGAGGGCCAGCAGAAGCTCAACGACATCCAGCAGAAGATCGTCGAGGCGGTCAACAACCCGGCGATGTCTCTGGACACTCCGGCGGGCGAGCAGGCGTTCTTGAAGTTCCTGCGCAGTCAGGTCGCCGCGATCGGCGAGGTACTGCAGTCGGGGACTTTGACTGCCGAGGATCAGGCCAAGGCGGCGTCGGCGCTGGCCGCCCTCTACGACATGGACGGCGCCTCCCCGGACACCGGGAGCGAGACTCCCACTGACCCCAACGCCCAACCGGGACCTGCGACTCCGGCTCCTGCGCCCCCGGTCAGCGATCCCGCTCTTGCCGATCCCGCGCTCACGGATGCGGGGCTGGGGCCGATGGAGCCGATGCCCGATCCGATGTTGTCGGATTTGGGGATGGGCGGGCCAATGGGCGCTGACCCGCTGGCGGGGCTGGCCTCCGCGTTGCCGGCCGCGATGGGGGCTTTCCCTCCGGGAGGCGGATTAGGTGGCGGCAGCCCTCTCGATGCTCTCACCGGAGCCGCTGCGCCACTGGCCGGTCTGGCTTCCCAGCTGGGCGAGCAAGCCCGCCGTGAGGAACCCGACCCCAGCGCCGAGTCGGACAAGGAGAAGGACCAAGACGACGAGCTCGACGAGGACAAGGACGAGCACGACCACGCACCCGAGCCCGTGCCCGGGGAAACCCCGTCCACGACGCCGCAATCGGGCACCCCGCCGGAGCCGGTGCCCGCGGGCACGCCCGGGGAGGGCGCCCCACCGGCTGCACCGGGCCCGCCCCCTCCGCCGCCGACGGCAATCACGCTGCCGGACGGCTCGACCGCCAATGCACGCACCCCAGAGCTGGCCCAGGCCGTCAAGGCCCACCTCGACGGCAAGCCACTCGAGGAGGCCTATCGCGAACAGCACCTCGAGCTGCCCCCGCCGGGCACTCCGGTGACCGCTCCGGTCGATCCGTCGCGCCTGTCAGCCGGCATGCTCGCGGTGTTCAACGACCATTACGCGGTCGCGCTGAGCTCGGTGAAGGCGCTCCAAGATGGCCAGGTTGTGCCGGCGTCGATGATTGCCTCCAGCCCGGGCTTCCTGGGCTGGCTCGATCCCAGCGCAGTCGGCGCACCAGCACCCACCCCGGCTCCCACGCCAGTGCCCATCCCACCGGCCTCCCCGGCCACCGACCCGGCTAACCCCGCGCCGCTGGCCAGCGCACCGGTGCCCACCCCCATCGGATAGCGGCTGACGTATGACGCGGCGGCAAAAAATCGCGACAATATCTAGATCGAAGGAGCTATGAGATGACCGACCCGATTCATATCGACCCTCAGGTGATGCGCACCGTCGCCAACCAGCACGACGATGTCGCCGACCAGATCGCGCCCGCCCGTGAGGCCAGCGCCGAGATCCTGGCCGCGGTCAACACCTTCGGCCCGATCATGCACCAGTTCAAGTCGGCGGTGTCGGACTTGATGATCAACCGCGACGCCGCGCTGCTCCACCACGAACACACCCACCGCAGCGCCGCGATCGGGTTGCGCCGCGAAGCGGCCAACTTCGTCACCCGCGACGAAATCAACGCAGAAAACCTCCGAGTTGACCAGCAATGACAACCTGCCGCTGAGCGAGCAGGCGTTCCTAGCCAGGACCCCCGACGATGCGGTCCTGGTCAGAAATGCCGTCAAGGGGCACATCCTGGGCGTTCAGCTCGAACCCAAAGCCATGCTCGACACCATGTATGAGTTATCTCAGCGAATCGTGGCCTGTGCCGACGTGGCGTATCTTCAGGGGCAGGTGGCACTGCGCGAGCAGATGGAGGACGCCAAGCTCGATCCCGTCTGCTACGCAGATTTCCCCACCCAAAGGGACCTGGCCGCCGCCCGTGACCGACTGAGGAATCTCTAGACCGATGGTTTCTGTTGACCCGAGTGGACTGGTCTCGGCAGCACAACGGATCACCGCCGCGCTGTCGGAGCTGACAACAGCCAACCCCGAGCATCCTCCACTGGCCGCTGATCCGGCGTCGGTCGGCGCTGCGGGCAGGCTGACCACTGCGGGCAGCACCTTGGCCAGCGTCCTGGTCGAACAGGCGGCAGGGCTAGCCGCCACCGCCGAGCAGCTGGCCAACGTCGCGGCGGGTTTCACCGCCAAAGACGCGGCCAATGCGACCAAAATCTCCAGCCTCAACACCGCCAGTGAGGGCGCCGCCGTGTCGGGTTGGGCGCCCCCGTCGCCGCCGGTCCCTCCCGACGCGCGTCCAGTGCTGGCCGCGCCACCTGCGGCGCCCGCCGAGATCATCTCCAATGCGGTGCACTCCGGTGACCCCGCCAGCGGTGAAGCGTTCATCTCTGGATGGCGCCAGGTCGCCGGCTCGGCCCGCGACGCCTCAGCCGCGGTACGGTCGGTCGCCGATAGTCTCCCCGACAATTGGGATAGCCCGGTGGCCACCGACGTGGTGCGCGGGCACCTGATCAAATACGCCAATGCGTTGGAAACCTCCGGCCAGCGCGCCGAGACGGTCGCCGAGCAGGCCAATCGCCATGCTCAAGAGGTCGCTCAGGCCCGCAGCGACATTCCGAGTCCGGACGCGTTTCAAGCGATGAACCACCAGCTGCAGACGTTGGCGCAGGCTAACGCGCAGACCGGCGGCATGTACGCGGTGCCGCTGGCCAACGCGGTGGAGCAGAAAGCTCAGATGGAGGCCCAAACCGCGCAAGGCTTCGGCGGCTACTACGCCACCACAGAGGCCACCACCGCCGGTGAGGTTGATCTGGACGGTGACGGTATCCCCGACGTTCCCGCCGACGAGGCGGCTGCCGCGGCGGCAGCGGGGGAAGGAACGGGTCTGCCGGGCGAAGCGACGCCGGGAGAGCCCGGGTCACAGGATATGGCCGGTCAGCTGGCCTCGATGCTTCCCAGCATGATCCCCACGGTTCTCGGGGCGGCCGGGGGACTGTTGGGCGGCGCGATGTCATCGGTGATGAAGGCGCCCGAATCGCTGATTCAGGCCGGAACGCAGGCGATGGGTGCGGCTACTCAAGGGCTGTCGGGGTTGATGCAACCCGAGCTCGACGACATCGGCACCGAGGACCTGGGCCTAGATGATGCGCCGCTCGATGACATGAGCGGCTTCGGCGGCGGTGGCGGCGGGATGACGTCGCCGGCCTCCGGCGGGGCACCGTCGACGCCGCCGGTGATGCCCTCCACGGGCCCCAACCCCACCCCGCCAACCTTGCCCACCGGTGGATCGCTGCCTCCACCGGTGAGCCCCACGATGGGCCCGGGCGGCGGCATGATGCCGATGGGAGGCATGCCGATGGCCGGCATGCCAGGGGGTGCGGGCCAGGGCGGCGGGGCCGACGAACGCAATGCAAAGCCCAAACAGGTTGTGGGCAAGGATCTTCCGCACACAGAATCGGTGACCGGCAAGGTGACTGCTGACAGGATCGCAGTGTCGTCAACCGCACCGGATCGCAAGGATGATGACCCTCCGCCCAACGACGACGCACCTCAGCGCAGTAGCGCTCCGCTGATCCGCCGTATCACGACCGTCGCACCGAAGGACGGCGCCTAGTGTTGGGCGGCGGGGGGTTCGACGACCTCGGCGACGAGGAAAAGGTCAAGTTTTCCGAAGCGGAACAGGCCGCGACCCTGGAGCGTCTCGACAAGATGATCGCCCAGCTCGGGGCGTTGCGCACCGAGGTCGAAGACCCCGATGGCTATGTGCGGTTCACCCTGGGTGACGACGGCCGGCTCCTCGAACTGTTCATCCACGAGGCTGCCCGCACATCGCTGACCAACTTGGCGTTGGAAAAGAAGCTCAACGATCTGTTCGCCGCTGCTAACGAGGCAATGATGCTGTCCCGCAAAGAGTTCTGGGACCACTACAGCATTACCGACATCTGATCCGCCGGTCTAGCTCCGAAAAGCGCTGAGCCAGAACCGATGTTTTCAGATCGGCCTTGGCGAGCCTATGGCCCAAAACCCCGCGCCGATTGACTAACGCACGGGGCACGGCCCGGGCAAACAGACTGACTGTGATCGCGAGAAGCGTTGGCAAGAAATGCCGTTCGAAAGTTTTAAGTGGAAGGGCCCGACCAAAGGTGGGAGGAGTCGGGCCCTTCCGGTTCCGACCTCGGGGGGCGCGATCGGACCACCACGAACGCTACCGCAGCGCCCACGCCCCTCCGTGCACAAAATTCGGCGGCGCGATGCTGCGCCATCGCTGCGGCTCGTTGAGGTGCCGCGCGGGCCCGCTACAGATCCGGGGTAGCTGTAGGCAGCCAACCTGTGAAAGGCCGCGAACATGTGTTGACGGGGAGGTGCCGAGCGGATCGGGCCTAATTTGGCGGTGCCAGACCCCACCGGGGCCGTTTACCCTGGAGGTATGACAGCGGGCGGGAAAACCCAAGCATATGTGCAGCCGCCGAACGGTGGCCCCTATGGGCCGCCTCCTGGCCCCGGCCCATCCGGCTACGGCCCGCCGGCGCCTCCGCCGGAGTTGCAGCGGCCCCCACGCCCGGGACGCCTGCGGACGGCACTCGCCGCCGCGGGCATCATCCTCGCCGTGGTTCTGGCGGCATCCGCGCTGGTAGTAGCCCTAACGACCCGCTCCAGCAGCTCCAACACTGCCGCACCTTCGGCCGGCAACCCCGCCGCATCATCCAACCCGGCGTCCACTGAACAGGCCGACCGCGCACTCTGCACCGCAATCGCTCCCTTGATGGTTGAACAGAACAAAGTCTCCAACGATTGGTTTCGCCTGGGGGAACCCGGCTCGACGGCGAGGGACGCTGGGCTACCAAAGTTTATTGACGACACAGAAAATTGGGTCGGTCGAGCCGAAGCTGTGCTCGCGGAGCACCCCGGCGTCCAGCCGCGACTGGAACGAACAATGAACCGTTATGTCGATGACTTATGGCTTTTCGTGAATAACATCGCGCCCGGCCCTTCGGAGGACTACGACAAGGCAGCTTGGATTGACAGCATGATCGCCTACGGCGGGCCCCAAACAATTTGCGACGACCTCGGCGCCGGCTGGTAGTTGGATGGGGGGGACTCGCTGATGCCGGCTTCAGCGGCGGTTGCCGCTGGCCAAGGGATGCCGACCCGGCCATACTCAATGCGCATTCTCGGCGGCTCCTGGCCAGCGACGTCACCGGAGTCGTGGTCGGACACCGCGAGCGCGCTGAGCAAGAAAAGTGCTGACCTGAGCACGTCGGCAGCGGCGATCCGCCGCGCAGCCGACGACCTCGGCGGATCCAATTCAGGCCAGATGATCGACGCGATGTGTGAGCGCTCGTATCGCACGGCACAGACGGTGATCAATCACTCGGACCTCTACGGCGACATGGCCAAGGCGGTCAAGGAAACGGCTGAGCTGATCTGGCATGCCCGCGGCCGGCTCGAAGAGATCGACCGCAAAGCCCATGAGGAGATCGAACGGCTCAAGCAACAACTTCAAGCGTTGGCGGCCTCGCCGTTAGGCGCGGGTGCGGCGACGGCCGCCATCTACGCAGCAATAGAAGCCGTCATCACCGCAGCGCAAGGGGAAGCGCTGGCTGTAGGGACTGACACCGCCGCGTCTATCGCAGAGCAAGCCGCCAACATCGGCGGCACCCCCTCAAGCCAAATGCCCGGTGGCGGCCAGATCACCCCTGCCGACCACACCACCCAAACCGGCGGCAACGGAGACAACATCCAGGCACTCGACAACCCGCATGGTTCACCACCACCGTCACGTCCGACCAGCGACCTACCCAAGTGGAACGAATCAGGCCACCCTCGCGACGACCTACCTAGTGATGGCGCAACTGATTCCGGCAGCGAAACGCCCGGTGCCTCAGAACCGGGAAAGACTCCCGGCGAAACGGGTACGGGTTCGGGTGAGCCTGGAGAAACCCCAGGCGGAAACGCGGACACCACCGACGCGCTGAAGGGTACTCCAGCTGAAGCTAACAATTTGCCTCGATGGGAGTCGAACACTCCGGCGATGACTCCGCCGATGACGCCTGTGTCGTCTGGAGGCAGCGGTGACGCTTCGTCGCTGGGCTCGGTGGGGAGTGGGTTCAAGCCGCCGTCTGCGAGCGGGTTGTCGTCGGCGGGGACCGGTGGTCTGTCGCCTAGTTCGTTGTCTTCCAATGCGGGGCTGTCGTCGTCGCTGCCGTCTTCTGTGTCGCCGGCGGCGGGCGGTCTTCCGTCTGCAGCTGCGGGTGGTGGTGGCGCACCGGGGGCGGCTACCTCGTCTGACTTTTCCCGCGGGTTCAATGCGGGCTTAGGTACGGGCTCGGTGTTGCCGCCGCCTGTTGCTCCTCCTCCGGCGCAGCCCCTGAGTTCGACTACGGGTGCGTCGAGTACGCCGGTCTCGGCCGGTCCCGCGCCGGTGTCGGCGGCTGGCGGGCCTGCGCACGTCGCGTCGCCAGGGTCGGCGGCGAGTGTTCCGGCCGGCCACATGGGGTCGATGGGTGCGCCGATGATGCCGCCAGCGGCCGCTCCGGCTGGCCCGCTGCCTCCGTTCAACTCTGATTTGCAGCCCAGGCAGGTCGCGCCAGCTGCGGCGGGCGCACCGCCGCCCGCGCCGCCGCCAGCTCCACCTGCCAGCCCGGGCCAGGGGACAGCGCTTCCGCCGGGTGTGGTCGCCTCGGGTGTCGGCGCCACAGCGGCGGGCGCGATCGCAGGGGCGCAGTCTGGGGCGCCTGACCCGTTGCTCGATAAGGCCTCGGAGCTGGTCTACGAGCTGATGCACGCCTCGCGGGTTTATGGGTGCATCGACTGGTGCGTCGGGATGTTCAAGACGCCGTCAGGGCCGCAGGCATGGGTGTTGAGCAGTGAGGGCAGCGGGTTCATCCCGCCGGGGGTGTTTCTGCCCAGCTCCGCGCGGCTAGTTTTTTCAGATCCTGGTTTGGACAAGGATTTTCACGCCCGCTGGTTCGGCTGGGTCAACCCAGCCCAGACGATGACCGCGTACGGGCAGATGTGCATGGCGAGCAACCCGAACGTCGAGTTGTGGGCGCTGGCGGTGTCGACGGACTATGGCGGCAACGCCGCTGTGGCGCGGGATACCGGTGTACGGCATATCGAGAATTGCGCGTTGACCACGTCACCGATCAAGGCCGACTCAGCACCGCCGGCGCTGGATGAAACTCGTATTCATCGGCTGGAGACCATTGACCGCCCCGAGTACGCGCGCCTGACCACCGGCGGGGTGGTTGATCGTTCCCAGCTATGGGCGTTGACGGTTGCCGCAGTGCGCACGGTCCTCTCTCGCGCCTCTGAGCTGCTGGGCTTCCAGGTTCCTCCGGCCATTCGCCAGGTCGCTATGGCGATCGAGAATGGTGAGCCGGTGATCGAAGAGTTGTGGGCCGATCTTGACGTGGCGATGCGCGCAGCGATCCTCGACAGCGCGGGCCAGCGGCCAGGTCGGGTGGCTGGCGACGTGGGCCCGTCTGCCTATGCGCGGTGTTTCCACAACGTGGCCCGCGCCGCGGAGCTGCTGTCGTGGTGGCGCAGCACGACACCGGATTATGTCGAGATCGCCTACACGGCAAGGCATATCGCGAAGGAAGCTGAACTATGGCCCACGATGGCCGCATGAGGGGAGTTGTGTAGATGCCTGCAGTATCTGGGGGCGCGAAGCCGATCGAGGTGTTGCCCGCGGCGGTCACGGGCACTGCCCAGTCGATCGCTGGGGAGGTGAGCCGGTCGGCCCAGCCTGGCCCGGTTCCGATGCCTGCGGGGGGTATTTCGCCGATCGATGTCGCCGCCAACGCCGTGGCCGTCGCGGTGGCCGAGAATGTCGCGCACTGCTCGGCGACGCTGGCGCCGGAGCCCATCGAAGGGGTTCAGAAGGCCGAGACCGCCACGACCGAGCTTCGGGGGCAGGACACTGAGAGCGCCGCCGACATCAGGTCGGTCGCTCAGACTATGCAGCCGATGCCGCCGCCGGGGGCCAGCGGCGGCGGGGGCGCACCGAGCATCCGCCCGGTCAGCAATACCGGCGCGGATAGTTGGCATTGGGAATATGACCACAACGGGCTGATGGTCAGGGTCGATGACGTCGAGCCAATTGATCCGGGCGGCGCGGCCGGGGGTGGTTTCGGCGGGCTTGCCCCGGTGGGCCCCTGACAGTTCGGTCACCGCTTGTTGCGTGAAGGGGGTCGCAGCATCGTGGGTTGTCTGATTATCGGGCGCTCTGAAATTGGCGCCGATATAGCCCCCTGGACGGGGTTAGGGTCGGATACGTGACCACTCAACAGTTCAGGCGGCCCGGCCCGATTGCACGCCCGCCGGCGACGGCGGGCGGCAAGATCGCGATTGATCCGCCGATTCCGGCGCCGATCCCGCCGCCACGCAGCGTGTGGGGGATTGTGCTGCCGATCGTTCTGATTGTCGGTGTGATCGGGTTTATCGTCGCGATGTACATGTCCGGAATGCGAAGCTTCGCATCGGGTTTCGGCATTTTCGGGATCATGATGCTGATCGGCATGGCGGGCATGCTGTTCCGCGGCCGCGGAGCCGCGCAGAAGATGTCCTGGGGTGAGCTGCGGCAGTACCGGGCCAACTACTTCGCCCGCCAGGACGATGTGCGCGATGAGATCGAGGTGCAGCGCCGCGCCCAGTTCGACCATCGCGAGCATTTCCATTGGGACCCAGCCAAACTCGTGGCCGCGGTCGGAACCGAACGCATGTGGGAACGCTCACCGAGTTCGGATGAATTCGGCGAGGTCCGGGTCGGGGTCGGCAAGGTCAAGCTCGCCATGACGATCGAGAAGCCGAAGATTCCCGAGGCATCACAGATCGAACCGGCCACCGGTCACGCCCTGCGCAAGTTTCTGCTGGAGCAGGAATACATCGACGACATGGCCAAGGTGATTTGGCTGCAACGCTTCGCGGGCGTCTCGTTCATCGGGGATATGGACGAGGCACGCGCTCTGCTGCGGGCGATGGTGTGCCAGCTGGCGGCATTCCACAGCCCCGCCGACCTCCAGATTCTGGTGGTCAGCGACGCCCCGTCGGTGTGGGACTGGACGAAGTGGCTGCCACATATGCAGCATCACAGCAAGCGCGACGGCTGCGGTGAGCGCCGGCTGCTGTTTTCCTCCCCGGCTCAGCTGGAGGAGTTTTTCGACGAGGCGGAGCTTCCGCGTAGCGAGTGGACACCCCCGGCCAGCGGATTGCACGGCGCGGGGAACACCGTTCTGCCGTTCCGGGTGATCATCGACGACAACTGCGGAACCCCCGAGGACTGGGCCGGCCTGACTGGCAGCGCCGGGTATGCCGGCACCTGCTTTGTGCGCCTGGCGCCGTCGGTGCCGCCGCCCTCGCCGCATGATGCGTTCGGGACGAAGAGTTGGATCGGGTTTTCCCCGGAGACCACGTACCGCCTCGTGGGCGGTGCGCTGCGCAAGCGACTGCCCGCCGAGGACCTCACACCGTTTAGCGGTGTGCAGCACCCGTCCTCCGACGAGCTCGACGACGCCTTCTACGCCAAGGCCGACCAGCTGTCGATCACCGCGGCGGAGCGGTTCGCTCGGGCGATGGCCCGCTTCCGCGCCTCCGGCGGGGTCACCACGGTCACCGATTCCGGCCACCAGCAGCGCACGCTGCTCGACGCGGTGGGGGTGCGCGACCCCCGCAACCTCGACGTGGACCGCCTGTGGTCCCCGCGCCGCAGCCAGGGCCCGGAGTGGATGCGCTTCCCGGTCGGTCTTGATGAGAGCGGCCAGGTCGTCGACCTGGATCTCAAAGAGGGCAGCCAGCAGGGCATGGGCATGCATTCGCTGTTCATCGGCACGACCGGCGCGGGCAAGTCCGAGGGCATCATCACCGAGGTCGCCTCGATGGCGTTGACCCATTCGCCGGAGGTCGCCAATGTGGTGTTCTTCGATTTCAAGCTGAAATCAGCAGCCGGCGTGCTCGAACAGTTCCCGCATGTGGTGGCCAGTGTCAGCAACCTCGGCGATGAGCGCCACCTTGTCGGCCGCATGTATGAGGCGCTGGAAGGCGAGCTTGATCGTCGCGGCGCGCTGTGCAACGCCGCCGGCCCGGACGTGGTGGATCTGACGGTCTACAACCAGCGGCGGCTCACTGATCCCTCGCTGCCGCCGGTGCCGGTGCTGTGGGTCATCGCCGACGAGTATCAGGAGCTGCTCAGCGACCGTGACTGGGGCGATAAGTTCCGCAGCTTGTTCTGGCGGATCATGCGCCAGGGCCGCGCCTATCACATGTTTTTGCAGCTGGTCGGCCAGACCGTCGACACCCAGAAGCTGCGCGACATCCGCAAGCTGCTCGGGTTCACCATCGCCGGCCGTACCGGCACCGAGGAAGATTCCCGCGAGGCCCTCGGTGTGGGGATCGCCGCCAAGATCGACGAGAAAGGCGCGGAGGGAACTGCGTTCCTGCGGGTGGCGCAGCGCCAGCCACGCCAGTTCCGATTCTTCTACTCCTCGGCTGATTTCGTTCCGCAGACCGGGCCCGACGACAGCCGTCCACTGGAGGCCGGCACCTGGTTCGAGCCTCGTGCTTTCACGGCCGAAGAGGCCGCCGACATCGATGGCCTGCTGGCCGAGCCGGTGGAACGCGACGCTGCCCCGGCGCCGGTCCCGGAGGCCGCCAGCGTGAAGATCATCGACGCGGTGATTGGTTCCCTGCAGGCCACGGGGGCCGCCCCGCCACGCCAGCTGTGGCTGCCCCCACTGGGCGCTCCGCCGGCCGCCGATGATCTGGTGGCTCGACTGCGCGGCAAGCCGTGGGATGTCGACTACGGCCAGAACCCGGGCCTGGTGTTGCCGGTGGCGCTGGAGGATCGCCCACGTCAGCACCGCCAGGATGTCTGCTACCTGAACATGCTGGAGAGTAGCGCGCTCATCGTCGGCGCCCCCCGTATGGGCCATACCAACGCGGTCATGACCATGATCACCGCGGGTGCGTTGATGTACCGGCCGGAGCGGGTGCAGTTCTACTGCATTGCTGCCAGCGGCCCGCAATTGGCAGCGCTGAATGATCTTCCGCATGTGGCGGCGGTGGCGGCTTTGCACGACACCGAGGGCGTCACCCGCTTGTTGGCCACCGTGCGCGGCATCGTCGAGGAGCGTGAACGGCTTTTCGCCACCCGCGGCCTGGATATGGAGCAGGTGCGGGAGGCGAAGTTCGGCCCGAACCCGACCGATATCGGCGTCTCCGGCGGTGATGTGGTGCTGGTCATCGACGGCTGGGGCAACTTCAACGACGCCAACCAGAAATGGGTTGACCAGGTGATGTCGCTGATGCGCGCGGGCAACTACGGGGTGCGCACGATCGTCACCCACACCAGCTATCTGTCGAAGATCAACACCCAGGTCAAGAACCTGTCCACGGAGCGCATCGAGTTGCGGATGACCGATGAGCGGGAATCCGAGCTGGGCCGGCGCGACCCCACGGTCAACCGGGGCAAGGAGGTTCCGAATAAGCCAGGACACGGCCTTAGCGCCGCCGGGTTCCACATCATGATCGGCGAGCCGGTGCTGGCTAATGATCCGTCGGGCCACATCGACGCTCGCGGTGTCGGCGCAGTGGTGCGCCGGGTGGCCGGAGTGGAGAAATTCGCCGAGGTGAAGCGCCTGCCGGAGATGGTGCCGCTTTCTGATGTGTTGGCGCGGGTCAACGGCGGCGCGCAGCGCGACCTGGTTCCGTTCGGTCTGTCGGAGTCCGATCTGGGCCCGGCCTACGTCGACTTCGCCGAGAACCCCCACGCGGTGGTCGTGGGCCGCGCGCAATCGGGACGCTCGGCGTTCCTGCGCACGATGATGCACAGCGTCATGGCCCACTACAGTCCCGATGAGGCCACCATTGTGTTGATTGATCCGCGCCGCCGCCACATGGGCGTGGTGCCGGAGGAGACGTGGCTGTCGCGCTACGCCTACACCCTCAACGACATCAAGAAGGCTGCGGGGGAGTTGAAGGAGCTGTTCGACAAGCGCACCCCGCCGCCGGGCACCAGTCCCTCGGAGATGCTGAAACGCCAGTTCTGGACCGGCCGCAAGATCTTCGTGTTCGCCGATGACGTCACGTCGTGGAACTCGGCGCAGAATCCGCTGATGGAGTTGGCCGACTACGTGGAAACGGCCGACCAGCTGGGCATGCACATCATCGCGGCGGCCGATATCAAGCTGTGGAGTTTTCAGGCGTCGGGCAACAGCATGCTCGGCCGACTGGCCGGCGCCCTGCAACCGACGATCATTCTGGACGGCCGCCGAGAACACGGCCCGATCATCAGCGGTGTCTACGCCGAACCTCAGCGTCAAGGTAAGGGCATCTACGTGCATCCTGGCGGCACCACCGATGGTGTGCTGGTGGCCTGGACACCCGAACCGGTGCGCTCGACACCTCCTCGGCATTCCTCCCCGATGGGCCAGAGCTAATGCGATCACCAATGACTCAAGCGGGCGATTGGGCTACGGAATTAGTGGCCCAAGCACCGGAATCAGAGATTTTGAGCTTTCTCAACGGCCATTCATCGAGGTCATCGGTGGTGATGCGTGCCGTGCGGAATTTAGCGCAGGTAGCCCCCTAACACTGGGCTTAAACTGAGTTCAGATCACCCCCACGAAGGGAGAGGCAAACAAATGTCCGTTCCAATCATTGGTGTCGAGCCGGCGCTTGTCGGAATGCTGTCGGCTGCCGAGAGCGCGGGCGCGGCGACCATGGCCGCCGGGACGTCCGGGGCTGCCCCGGTGATGACGACGGTGCTGCCCCCGGGTAGCGATCCAGCGTCGATGGCGGTGGCGGCGGCGCTCAACGCGCGCGGCGCGGCAGCGGTCGCCGCGCTGACGCAGCTGACGATGACGCGGGCCATGTTCGCCGGCAACGTCGGGGTCAACGGCACCAGCTACGCAGCCATGGATGTGCTGCAGCAGAGCGCTCTGGCGATCTAGAACCGCTTTCGGGCAATGCCAGGCTTCGGGGATTCGGCGCTCAATCCGCCGCAGGTGAACTACTACCAGTTGGTCACCGGCGATGAGGCGGCGACCGCGGCGGCAGCCGCAGCGGCTCATCAGGCGACCGCGGCGATGCTGACCGCCGAGATTGCCACCATGACCACCAGTACGACCAGCACGGCCGCGGTCGGCTGGCAGGGCGCCGGTGGTGCGGCGATGACGATGACCGCTCAAGCGTTCGCGGGAATCTTGGGCATGGCGGTGGCCTGGTTTGAGGAAGCTGTCGTGCAGGCGACGGCCATCGTGGATGCCTATCACCTGGCCAAAACCACCATGGTGCCTGGACCGGTGTCGGATCAGAACCTCGTCGACACTGAGGCGCTGGTCGCCACGAATTTCATCGGGCAGAACAGTCCGGCGATCGCGGCCCTGGTCGCCGAGTATGAGCGGCAGTGGATTCAGAACGCCACGATCATGTCGAGTTATCAAGGTGTGGTCACCGCGGCGCTGGGCGTGCTGGCGACGCCGCCGCCGTTCGCACCGATGGCACCCAATCCGGCCGCAGCATTGGCCGCCCTGGGCAACGCCGGGGCACAAGCCGGTGTGCAGGGCGCATTGCAGGCCAGCTCACAAAGCATGCAGCAGGCCAGCACCGCGGCCGTGCCGGCCGCTGAAGCGGTCTCGGCACCCGCCGATGCAATGTCGGCGATGGGCGGGCCGATGGGGATGATGGGGCAGCTCTCGTCGGTCACCGGCATGATGGGCCAGGCTCCGCAGATGCTGGGCCAGGCCCCGCAGATGCTCAGCCAGTTCATGCAGATGCCCATGGGCATGCTCGGCCCGCTGTCGTCGAGCATGGGCGGTCTCGGTGGCGCCCCGGGGGCCGCGTCAGCGGCTCCGCTGACCGGTACACCGGTGGCGACGCCGGGGTTGGCCAGTGCGCTCAGCGGCGGCGGCGGTGGTGGCGGCGGCATCGGTGCCGGCGGCAGCGGGGTCGTTCCCACCAGTTCCTACACCCGCCCGGTGGGGAGTTTCAGCACCCCGAATGCCCCCAAACTGCCCGGCGGATTCGGAGGTGCCATCGAACCGGTTGCCACCGGACCGAGCCCGTCAGGGGGTGCAGGCACTGGTGGTCTGTACGGCGCTCCGGCCTCGGCGATGGGGCGCGACGGCGGGGCAGCGACCGAGCAGCGGCAGGGACGCACGATGCAGGTCACGCTTGCCCGATCGGCTGCTGACAGGGGGGACAGGTAACAAAAAATTAGCGCACGGCGGGGTGTGTAGACGCCCATAGACTTTGTCTAGAACCAAACACCTTCCAGAACAGGAGTTTCCATGGCACAGCAAGTTGTTGGTGCGGCGCAGATTCAGTCCACCGCCGACCAGCTCGACGATCTCAAGATGCGGGCCCTCGACGTGCTCAGCCGCTACCAGCAGCATTCGACCGAACTGCAGGCCTCCGGCGGCCTCGACGGCCAGGCCGGTGTCGCCAACGTGGCTACGGCAGAAGAGATCTCGCAGGCACAGCGTGAGATGAACATGCGGTGGGAGTCGCTGATCGCGGCGCTGCGTAACAGCGCACCGGACTTCACCAACATCGACACCCAGAGCGCCCAGCAGATCCAGTCGGTCGCCGGCGGCCTGCGCTTCACCTGACCCTTCCACCACCACAGACAGTCGAAAGGATTCCACCACAATGGACGGAATGATCAAGGTCAATCCCGGCGCGATCGTCGATTACAACGCCGCCCTGGGAACGTTCAGCGGCGAGCTGGACAACATCGCCTCCGAGGCGCAGAACCTGCTCGGCGGCATCGCCGAGTACTTCACCACCGATCAGGCGTCGGTCACCTACGCCCAGGCGCAGCAGATGATCATCGACGCCACCAACGAGGGCAAGGAAGTCATCCACCGCCACGGCCAGGCCGCCGACCAGGCTGGTGTGGACTTCGTGTCCCAGGACGGGGCCTCTGCCCAGACGTTCATGGTCTAGGACGGCCCACCAGGGGTGCTGTAGCGACAATGCCGAAAGGGGGGCCAACTGAAGTTGGCCCCCCTTTTTGCTGCTCGAAAGAATAGATAGAAGGGATAGGACATGGCGCTGACGACAACCGTCGGGGGCGTATGGGTACTGCAGGCGCTGCTGGGTGTGGAATCCATGCCAACAGCGTTGCGGCTCAAGCCATTTATTCCGTCAGTGCATCACGAACTGATTGTTGAGACCACAGCAGGGCCGGTCCCGATCGCTGAAACCGCCGAGTATCTGAGCCTGGTGCAGGCCGGCGCTATTTCCCCCAGTGGCGCGGTCGACGACCCGGTGCGCGACTGGATGACCGTGCTGGGCCGCCCTGATCGTCAGGCCGTCCTGACCATACGGCGACCGTCAGGGCAGGCCGTCCACAACGGTGAGCTCCCGACGGTGGAGGAGCGGGTGGTCGTGGTGTGCCGGTACCGCCGGTGGCTGGCGATGGCTGCCCGCGACGGCAACGAGATGGTCGTTGACGCGGTGGGGGAGACCGATGACCCCGCAGTTCAGGCGGACTTGATGTGCCAAACCTTGATGCCGGCGCTGGGTGTGGCCGCACCCGCTGATATCGACGGCGTCAACATCCCCGCCGACCTGATGCAATCGACGCTGGAAGCCGCTGTCCCGCAAGGGCGAGACGCCACGATCGCCGCGATGAGCCGGCTGGGACTGCAACCCCAGCAGGCCGAGGTCCTGGCTGCGGCGACACGCTTGGACGACTCGGCCATGGCCGTCGCCATGGTGATTGACCACGACATCGCCCAGCATGTCCATCCCCGGGTGGTCACGGTGGCCGACACCGAGTTTGGCCGCGTGAGCATCACCACGAGCACGTCGGCAGACGGTAAGCAGTGGCTGAGCTTGTGGTCGGCCACCACCGACGCCGTGCGCGAGGACCTCTACGGGCTGCTTTCCGCGCCACGGGCGGCCGCGTAAAACGCCATGCGTACATATGTCGGGGGGCATGAAATTGGTGCCGATTTAGGGTCATTGTCCCTAGTAGGGTGGGCAATATGGCGCTGAATTTGACGTCGCGGCTGCAGGTGACGGCCCACTATTTCTGGAACCGCCGCAACGCCGCGGCACTGAGCCATCACGGCGTTCGGCTCGAATACGACCCCGAACAGCGCCGCAGCGCTGCCCTCATCCTCGGGGTCATGTTCACACTGCTGGCCATGGCGCTGATGTTCGTGCTGTCGTGGTTCAAGCCGGCCGGCCAGGTCGGCCAGTCGGCCATTTTGGCCGACCGCGACACCGGCGCGGTCTACGTGATGGTCGACGGTCGACTACACCCGGCGCTGAACCTGATGAGCGCCCGGCTGATCGCCGGCCAGCCGAATAATCCGACGTTCGTCAAGGCCGCAGAGCTGGAGAAATACCCGCAAGGGCCGCTGGTGGGCATCGTGGGCGCTCCCGCGGCGATGCCCATCCGTACGGCGTCGTCCTCGGACTGGACCGTGTGCGACACCGCACCGACACCGACGTCGACGACCTCGGCCGCCTCGGAACCTGTGGTCACGGCGATCGCCGGCCAGCTGACGCTAGGCCAGCGCTCAGCGCCGCTGCAGATGCCCGATGCCATCTTGGGCCGCTACGGCGATCGGACCTATGTGATCTGGGAGGGACACCGCTCCGAGATTGACCTCAGCAATAAGGCGGTCGCTTTAGCCTTGGGCGTCGATTCGACTGCGCCGGAACCGATTCCGTTGTCCCGACCGCTTTTTGACGCCCTTCCGGCGACCGACCCGCTGGTGAGCCCGGCCATCCCGGGGGCCGGGGAACCGTCACGATGGAATGTCGCCGACGGCGCGGTGATCGGGTCAGTGCTGACCGTGCGCGACCTCGGCCAGCCCAACGCTGCCGAATCGCTGTACGTGCTGTTACGTGATGGTGTGCAACGGGTTTCGCCGTTCGTCGCCTCACTCCTGCGATCGGCGAACTCGTTCGGTGATGTGGCCCCGATTCAGGTGGCCCCCGACAAACTCGCTCCGATACCGGTGGTGGATAAGCTGCCGGTGTCGTTCTACCCGGCCACTCGGCTGCGCCTGGTGGACACTGCCGTCAACGCCACCACCTGCCTGGCGTGGTCGAAGGGCGCTACAGACCGCGCTGCCGAAGTCACGATCTTGTCGGGGCAAGGGTTGCCGATCCCGCTCGGCTCCGCCGATAACCGCCTGGTCAAACTCCCGAAGGGCGTGCGCGATCCCGAATCGGTGGAGGCTGACCAGGTGTACATCGGCCCCGGTGCCACGAACTTGGTCATGACGACCAGTGCGGCCCCAGCGGCGTCCTCGCGCGAAGCGATGTGGTGGATTTCAGATCAAGGGGTCCGCTACGGCATCGAGTTGTCCGACGACGCGTTCACGGCCCTCGGGGTGTCCCCGGATCGGTCGCAGCAGGCACCGTGGCCGCTGATCCGGGCATTTGCGCCAGGGCCAGCACTCACCCGCGCCGACGCACTGGTCCAGCACGACTCGCTCGCTCCCGTCGGGGGCGCCGAAGCGCTCCCCACCAGGTCGCCGGGAAGCTAGTTGTTAAAAATCGAGGGTTGAAAAACTAGTGCCGATATACGACATACACGCTGATAGGATCAGATTGTGACTGACCGCGATCTCCCCCCTGAGCAGACGGGCTACCCTTCGAGCGAGGGCGACACCCGCGACACCGGTGCGCACGCCGCAGAGCCGCCGGCACCGCCGGCGGTGCCGGGCTGGCCCCCACTACCGGCGAGCGGTGGGGAATCCGCGGGCGCTCACGCCCAATCCTCAGTGCCGCCCCCACCCCCGCCGTGGCCGGGCCGCACCCCGGATGTGCCCAGTCCAGCATCGCGATCCGACGCAGCTCCGCCGTGGGGTCAGCACGCACAACCCAGCGAGTCGGAGGTTGTGGAGTCGACCACGGAGCAACCCGCGGCGGCCCCGCAAGATCCTGACCCGGGCGCGCCGTACCGCCCGTCGGATGTTGAGACCACAACGTTTTTCGACCGCCGCGACTTCCCGCCCCCGCCGCTACGCGAAAGCCCCTCCCGCGGCGGCAGTTTCGGCGACACCGGTGCGGGCCAGCAGGCGGTGCCGCCCACCTCCTCTCAGTGGGGTGGCGAGCCTCCACGGCATCAGGCCCCACCGTTTCCGCAGCAATCCGGCCCGCAGCGTCCCCCGTCGCCCGCCCAAGGCTGGCCCGGCGAGCGTTCTGCGCCTCCTGCCGGTGACCCGCGCCAGTGGGGCGAGCCCGCCCCGGCAGCCACGGGGCCGGCGAACTACTCCTACGTCGACTCGATTCGGCCTACTGAACTCGTGCCGACCCGCAAGATTCCCCCCGGCAAGGGGTGGCGGAAAGTGCTGTACAAGAGCACCTTCGGGCTGCTGAACTTCGGGCAGTCACCCGATGAACGGCATTTGGCGGAGCTGGAGGCCAAGATCCGCTCCCTACTGCGGGGCCGCTACAAGATCGGGGTGCTCGGCAAAGGCGGCGTCGGCAAGACCACGATTGCCGCCGGGGTGGGGTCGATCTTCGCCGAGCTCCGCCAGGATGACCGGGTAGTGGCCATCGACGCCGATACCGCGTTCGGCAAGCTGGGCCTGCGCGTGGACCCCAACGCCAAGGGTTCCTATTGGGAGCTCGCCGCCGATCAGGACTTGCGCACCTTCGCCGACGTGCGTTCCCGCGTGGGTAACAACACCGCCGGCCTGTTCGTGCTGGCCGGCGAATCTGCCACCGCCCGCCGCCGAATACTCGAGCCGAACATCTACCGTGAGGCGACCGGCCGGCTGGACAACCACTTCACGCTGTCGATCATCGACTGTGGCTCCACGATGGATTCCCCGGTGACCCGGGAGGTCCTGCGCGATCTTGACGCACTGATCGTGGTGTCCTCGATGTGGGTGGACGGGGCCTCCGCGGCGGCACAGACCATGGAGCTGCTCGCCAACACCGGCCATACCGGGCTGCTGCATCGCACGGTGGTCGTGCTCAACGACGGTGACGGGCACGCCGACAAGCGCACCCGCGAGGTGCTTCATGAGCAGTTCAGCCAGCGCGGCCAGCGCGTGGTGGAAGTGCCGTTCGATCGACATCTGCGGCCCGGCGGTGTGATTGACGTGCAGAACGAAATCGACAAGGTGACGCGTCGACGGTTCATCGAGATCGCCGCGGCGATCGCCGAGCACTTTCCCACAACCAGCGACAGTCTGCGGGGGCGCCGGTGACCACGGTGAGCCCGTCGACTCCCACGTCAGGATCGTCAGCCCCCGGTGGGCCGCTGGTGCCCTCGTCGTGCAGGGTGTCGCTGTTGGTCGGCGACGCTCACCAGATTGACCTGGTGTTACCGGCCGCAGTCCCGCTCTCGGCGTTGACCGACTCGACTCTCGGGGCGGTCAATCGGCTGCTGCGCAGCAAGGGTGAAGACGAACTCCCTGTAGGGACATATGAATTCGCCCGCGCGGTGGGGATGACACGGCTCTCGGAGGAGGTGTCGTTGTCGGCGCAGGGTGTCGCCGACGGTGACCTGTTGGCGTTCGTGCCCGAGAAGACAGCCCGCCGGTACACGCCACTGATCGAGAATGTCTCGACTGCGCTGGCCCGCTGGGCCCATGCCCACTTTCCTCCGGTGTCGACCCACGACGCGGTGGTGGTCGCCGGGGCGCTCACCGCGGCGGCACTGATTGGGGCGGCCCTGCTGGTGTGGCGACTGCGGTGGGCGGCCCAGCCGTTCTGGCTGAGCCCCGCGATCTTCGCCGTCACCGCGGGCATCCTGTTGGCCACCGCGATGCTGTCGGCGCGCGCTGGGGCCAGCCGCGTCATCGTCGACGGCGCCGCCTGGGCGGCGTTGGTCGGCCTCGTCCTGGCTGGCGCGAGCGCGCCGTATGGCAACCAGCCCGGGGCCCCGCATGCTTTCCTGGCCGCCGTGGTGGCCACCGTCGGGGTGCTGCTGTTGGCGCGGATGACGGGCCGCCACTGGACCGCGGCGGCGGCGATCGTCACCGTGACCACGGCCGTCATCGCCGCCGGTCTGACCCGCATGTTCTTCGACGTTCCCGCTCAACGCATCGCCATTGTCATGTTGATGGCGGTGCTCATCGCTTCTCGGGCGGCGACCGCGATCGGGCTGTGGATGTCCAAAGTTCCGCGCCAAAGCTTCGAGTCCATCACCGGGCGCGACATGTTCACCCGCGCGCCAGGTCAGCCCGAGGACACGCTGACACCTGTGGAGTCGGCCGCCCATGACGTGACGCTGCGCGGTGAGCAGGTCGCCGAGGTGGCCCGCCGGTCCAACCGGGTGCTCACCGGCACCCTGCTCGGGATCGCCGTGGTGCAGCTGGCAGCCTCCTGGTGGGCGATCGCCCCGGGGTCGGGCTCGCAGTGGCCCTCGCTCGTCGTCGTCGTGGTGACGGCGCTGTGCCTGATTCTGCGGGCCCGCGGATTGCGGCACCGCCGTCATGCGGTGACCATCGTCAGCGGGTCGGCACTGTCGCTGATGGCGATCCCGCTGCACTACGGCCTCAGCGCTCCGGCCTCGGCGACCGTCTCGGTGGCGGTGTCGGCGGCCGTGGTGTTGGCCGTGGCCGTGGCCGGGCTGCTGGCCGGGGCGGTCATTCCCTCCCGCAGCTTCTCTGAACCCATCCGCCAAGTCGTGGAATGGCTGGAGTACCTCGGCTATGCCCTGATCGTGCCGTTCGCCGCGTGGGCGATCGGGCTGCTGCAATACATCAGGTTGCACTGATGCGGGGCAAAAGTGTGGCGGCCGGCCTGGCCGCATTCGGACTGCTCAGCGCCAACGTGTTGGCGCCCCCGGCGGCGCTGGCGGTGGCCCCGCCGGTGATCGACCCGGGCGCACTGCCGCCGGACGAGACTCCGGGCCCGCCCCAGGAGATGCGCCAAACCAAAGCGTGCGTGACCCCGGTGGTGGTGGGCGATCCCAACGTGGCGCAACCCGACCCGGGCAACACCATGCTCAACATCGAACAGGCCTGGCAGTACTCGACGGGCGCTGGAGTGACGGTGGCCATCATCGACACCGGCGTCACCCCCAACCCACGGTTCCCGCGGCTGTTTCCCGGCGGCGACTTCGTGCAGGGACTACCCGACGGCGGGCTGACCGATTGCGAAAGCCACGGCACCATTGTCGCCTCGATCATCGGCGCCGCGCCGGCTAACCCGGCCGACCGCCCCACGCCGCGTCCTGCGGGAGCAGGGGCGCCCCCTCCACCCCCGGGCGTGCCGGCCAATCCCGCGCCGCCAGCGTTTCCCCCGCCGCCGACGATCACCGCGACCGCGACAGTGACCGCGCCCGCGCCGCCGCCCGAGCCGCCGCCACCTCCTGCTGAGCCGCCGCCGGGGGGACCGCCGCCCGGTGGACCGCCCCCGGCGGGACCTCCGCCCGCGCAGGGCCCGGGAGACACCGGCGCCGCGCAGCCGTTGGTACCGGGGCCGCCGCCGGCGGGACCGGACGGCGTGGTCGGCGTGGCCCCCGATGTCTCGCTGATTTCGATTCGGCAGTCCTCGACGGCGTTCACCCCGGCACGACCAGCCCCCGGCGACATCGAGGGTCAACGCAAGGCCGGCGACATTGCGACCCTGGCCAAGGCGATTCGCCATGCCGCAGACCTGCCCGGCGTTCAGGTGATCAACGTGTCGTTGGCGTCGTGCATCAACGCCGCCGCCCCGGTCAACCAGGACGCTCTGGGCGCGGCGGTGCGCTACGCCGCGGTGGACAAGGACATCGTGATCGTGGCCGCCGCCGGCAATCAGGGCGGCGGTGACCAGGGACAGGACTGCGGACAGAACCCCGCCTTCAATGCGCTGGACCCCAACGATCCCCGGGACTGGGCTGGGGTGCGCACGATCGTGACTCCGGCGTGGTTCTCCGACTACGTGCTCACCGTCGGCGCGGTGACCCCCGAGGGGCTGCCGCTGCCGGATTCGATCAACGGCCCGTGGGTGTCGGTGGCCGCCCCTGGCTGGCGGATCATGGGCCTGTCGAACACCAACGGCGCCGCGGTCAACGCCCGACCCGATGAACCCGGCTTGGGTGCCGGTTTCTGGGGGACCAGCTTCTCGGCCGCCTACGTCAGCGGCGTGGTCGCGCTGGTGCGGGCCAAATTCCCCGATCTCACCGCGGCCCAAGTCATGCGGCGCATCACCGAGACCGCCCACAATCCGGCCCGCGGGGTCGACAACCAGGTCGGCTACGGCGTGGTCGATCCGGTAGCGGCGCTGACCTTCGATGTGCCGCTGGGCGATCCGAAACCAGTCGAGCGGCTCAGCACCGACCTGTATGTACCTCCGCCCCCGCCGGGACCGGATCATCGCCCGCGCAACAGCGCCCTGCTCGCCGGCGCCGCGGTCCTGCTCG
Source organism: Mycolicibacterium gilvum (assembly GCF_900454025.1). NCBI lineage: Bacteria > Bacillati > Actinomycetota > Actinomycetes > Mycobacteriales > Mycobacteriaceae > Mycobacterium > Mycolicibacterium gilvum. The sequence goes on from NZ_UGQM01000005.1 coordinate 60,887, forward strand.
TCGCCGCGGTCGCCGTGGCGGTCGTCGGCATGCGACGGAGGCTGCGATGAAGGCCCGCACCGTGGGCGTGCGCGCCGGAACACCGGTGGTAGTCGCGCTCGAAGTCGTTGCCCTGGTGGCATTCATCGGTCTGCCGCCGGCGCGGTTTGGATGGTGGCCGGCCGCGGTGATCACCGCCGTGGCGCTGCTGCTGCTGGTACCCACTGTGCACCGCCGCAACGTGCCGGGCTGGCTGGCGGCCGTGCGGCGCTGGCGTCGTTCCCGGCGCGGGAAATACCCGGCGGCGGCTGCGGCCGTGGATGTGCCCCACGGCAACATCGTGTGCGGTGTGCGCGTCGAGGCCTACGAAGCCCTCACGATGATCGAGGTGACCGGAAAGCCCTACTCGCTGACGTTCCTGCGCGGCTCCACAGTGTCGCTGACCCGCAACCTGCTGCCGCTGGAGGTGCTGACCGAGCTGCTCGACCAGCCCGGCGGGATTCAGCTGGCGGCCATTGACGTCGTGCCCGCCGGACACCGCGTGCGCCGCGGCAACGAATACCCCCCGCTGTACAGCACTCTGCTGGCCGACCGGCCCGCGGCCGGGCAGCGCACCATGCAGTTCGTGGTGCGCCTCGACATCCGAAACTCGGTGCCCGGCTTGCAGTATCGGCAATCGGTCGGGGCTGCAGCCGCCGCCGCCACCGAGCGAATCATCAATGCCCTGTTAGAGCGCGACATCCGCGCCACCGCCCTGACCGCCGCCGAGCTCGACACCGCGCTCGACCGGTTGGGCGCACGGCTGCAGCCGGCTCCGGCGCCCCCGGTCATCGAGGGCACCGACAGCCCAGCCGACCCGGTGCCCTTTCGCTCCACCAGCCCAGCGCAGCGGCGCAGCAAGGTCAGCAACGAGGTTGGCTGGCGCACCATCAAGGGCCACCCCGGGTTTCTCACGACGTACTACTTCTCACCCGAGGACATCACCACCGCGTCACTGCATCAGATGTGGGCGCTGCGCAGCGACGAGGTGGTGTTGACGCTGAGCTTGTTCAAACGCCGCTACGTGGAGGCCCCTGACGGCGATGGCCCGGTGATGATCGCGGCCACGGTGCGCACCAACGATCCGCAGCCCCCTCAGCAGCCACCGACGCTGTATCTCAACACGTTGCCCGGTGACCAGTTTTCCGCCGCACTGCGGCCGGCCCCGACGGCGCGTCCGGGCCACCTCGACATCCCCGCGCGCCCGCTGGGGGAGCCCAGCGCGTTGGAGATCCCGATCGGCTCGACGGGCATTCTGGTGGGAGCTGCACTGCGCGATGACCGCCGCGCAGACCCGCCGGTGCAGCGCGACGATCTGGTCATGTTGTCGCTGACCGATCCGCAGCAGGCCACCCGCATCGTCATGGACACCAGCGAGTATTACGTGCGCCAGCTGCTCATCCGCGCCGCCGCGGTGGGGGAGCGGATCGCCATCTATTCCAGCCAACCCAACCGGTGGGCGAGGTTGGCCCAACCCAATATCGCCGTGGTCGACCGCCGCCGGCCCGCAGAGTTCGTGCCCTCGATCATCGTCAACGACCGGCCCCTCATTGCGCCGCCCACCGGATTGTCGGCCACCGTGATCACCCTCGGGCGTGCCCAGCCTGGCGGGCAGCAACCCGACATCCACTTTCAGCAGATCTCGCGGGAATCGGTGCGGATCAGCACCGCCCGCGACACCGTCGAGGTCGCCATCGTGGCCTTCAACCAGGAACAGGCCTGGCTTGGCCTATGAGCGCTGCGCAGACACATTCTCCGGCCTGGCCGGGTAGGCGTCTCCTGGACGCCCTGGGCGTCACTGACCTCGACACGTTCGACCCGCGCCCGGGGTGGCGACGCCGCGCCCACGATGACGTGCTGGCGATCCCGGTCGGTGCGCCAGTGGACGCGCCCGACTCGGTGGTGTCGATTGAGCTCGGCGATCACGCCAACGTCGCGCTCTGCGTGGGCATCGCTGGGAAAACCACAGCGCTGCAGTCGCTTGCGCTGAGCGTGTGCACCTTGTATCCGCCGACCCGCGTGCAGCTCGCGATCGCCGACACACAGAACGGCATCACCAGCGCAAACGCCACTACCGGCCCTCCTCCTCACGTTGTCGCCCACTGCGCGGGCTACCGGCGCGCAGCCGACCCTCCGGCGAACTGGGACACCTGGTGCGCCCAGGTCGAGGCCGCGCTGAATGAGCGCACAGGCCAGTCCCAGCCCGAGCTGCTCGTCGTCGTCGATGCCGTCGACGAGCTGCTGGGGTCGCACCCACAAGTGGCGGGTACGCTGCAGCGCATCGCCGACGAAGGCCGCGACAAGCGTGTCCGGCTCCTCATGTCGAGCACTGAGCAGACCTCGAAGTTCGCGGTTGGCGCCCGGTTGGGGCGGCCCGTTGCGGCAACCAGCGACGTCGTGATTGCGCTGAGGACCGCGACAGCACAAACGTCCATGGATGCCCTCGGTGGACCCCAGGCGTGGCAGCTGCCGATGTCCCCTCTGGGCCTTGGCTATGTCCGACCACCTGACGGTGCGATCACCGGACCCGTACGGCTGTTCACCGCTGCCGATGTGGCGCCCGCGCTGTCGTCTCGACTCATGACGATCTGATGTGCGTTCGGCATTTTGTGCCTGTCGGGCACCTCGGTCGGCCGTAGCCTTATATCCATGCCCGATGAGCAGCTCGCCGCGCCGCTGTGTTTGGAGTCGTTTCGCCGCCGCAAAGTGGCGGCGCCGATCAATAGCGGGCACGCTCAGTTCACGATCGCTGATGTCGCCGCCGCGTGCGGTCTTCCACAACCTGT
>NZ_UGQM01000006.1 GCF_900454025.1 Mycolicibacterium gilvum
CAGTTCGCCGATGAGGCGGCGTTCGAGGGCGCGGCAGAAGGAGTGGGCTTGGCTGGTGCGCCAGCCGGGGTGCTCGCAGGACTGGTATTCGTAGCAGTGCAGAGCTTTGATCAGCTCGACAGCACTCCAGGTGGTGTGGCGGGGCCGCTGGTAGGCGTAGATATAGGCGTCGTCTTCGTCGTAGCGGTAGTTGACGGAGGCGGCGTTCTCGTCGACAAGCATCTGTCCGACGGTGTCGATTGCGTCGTCGGTGAGCCGGCCTTCTCGGCTGGGGTTGTCGTAGTACCAGACCAGGGGTCCGTAGGGGCTGGTGGGCCGGCTGGCGGCCCAGAGCAGGACGTGGATGTGTTCGGGGTCGACGATGAATGCGCTCATGGTGGGTTCCTTTCTGGGAGTGGGGTTAGACGAGCCCGGCGGCGGTGAGGCGGCGGCGGATGGCGGCGAGACTGACGGTGGAGTCGGTAATTCGGGCCCAGTTCTGCCAGCCGTCGATGGCCTGCTCGACGTCGTTGAAGTCGACGTCGGCTCCGCTGATGGGCAGGGTGTGTCCGTTGTCGGGGTGGTCGAACTTGGCGACGACGGCGATGAGTTGGCCGGTGTCGTCGAACCACCCGTTGCGGCGGAAGCGCAGTTGGTAGGGCCGGCTGTCGTGGTCGTCGAGGAAGTCCCAGGCCAGGCCGTAGTCGATCTCCATGGTTGTTCTCCGTTCGTGTACGGGTTGGGTGCGCCGGTTAGCGCTGGGTTGCGGGGACCGGCGGGGTGGCGCGCGCAACCTCGAAGAGGCCGTGACGAGCGGAGCAGGGTTTTCGGCCCGCGCGAGCCGGCGCGCAGCGCCCTGGCGAGCTGGCGTTGGGCCGAAAAGGTCACTCGGCCTGCGGAGTTCGGCGCGGGTGTGGGTTGCGCGTGACGGGGCCTCGTCGGTCACACTGGGCGACCCAGCTGAACAGTTAAAGGTGAGGGGCTACGGACCACGCCCGCCGCAGGCGGGCATCCGCCGGTCGCACCTAGTGCGCCGGCGACCACGCACCGGAAGACACCACACCAGCCGATGCCCGCACCCTGCGCGGACACCGGCTGGGGGCGGCGGGTTAGTCGGTCATGGTGTTGCCGCGGTAGACGTCGCCTTCGATGTAGGTGAGCAGGTCGCCGTTGGTGTCGGCCAGGCACCAGTAGTAGGGGGCGTCGTAGCGGACGACCCGCCAGGTGCTGTCGGCTCGGTCCCAGTAGAGCTTGTCGAGGAGCTGGGTGTCGCCCCCGAGCCGCCGAAGAAGGCGGCGCCGCTGGAGGGGTTGAAGTGTTCGTTGAGGATGGTGATGACGTCTTCGACGGTGGTGGCCTCTGCGCAGCGGGTCAGGGCGGCGTCGACGTTGGCCCAGAAGTCGTCGAGGGGGTAGGTCATGGTTGTTCTCCGTCGTCTGCGGTGTTTGCTGCGCCGGTTAGCGCTGGGGTTGCGGGGGACCGGCGGGGTGGCGCGCGCAACCTCGAAGAGGCCGTGACGAGCGGAGCAGGGTTTTCGGCCCGCGCGAGCCGGCGCGCAGCGCCCTGGCGAGCTGGCGTTGGGCCGAAAAGGTCACTCGGCCTGCGGAGTTCGGCGCGGGTGTGGGTTGCGCGTGACGGGGCCTCGTCGGTCACACTGGGCGACCCAGCTGAACGGTTAAAGGTGAGGGGCTACGGACCACGCCCGCCGCAGGCGGGCATCCGCGCCTCCGGGCGCGCCGGCCGACAGGGGGCGGCGGACCGGAAGACACCACAGGCCCGCCGGTCCCGCGCGGCTGCGCGGACCCGGGCGGGCTGGTGGTTGGTCAGACCCAGAGCAGGGCGGGCACTTCGGTCCATCCGGGGCCTGGGTGCTGGGCTGCGAGGTAGATGCGGTCGCGGGCCCAGGTGGTGTGGCGCCTGTGTGTGGCGAGGCCGCCTTCGGCGGTGAGCCAGGGCAGGGGGGAGCGCCGGAATCCGTAGTCGTCGACACCGAAGTGGTCTTTGTCGAGGTACTGGCGCTTGTCGGCGTTGCAGATGTACCGGTGGGCCGGCAGTGCTGTGGGCGCTTCAGCGTTGGGGGTGACCGGCTCGTCGGGGTCGATGAGACCGGCGAACCGCACGAAATGCTGGGGTTCGACGAGCCAATACAGCGCATCCTGGTCGTCGTCGGGGTCCTCGTAGTCGCCGGCCCAGACCAGGCGGGCACCGCCGTCGAGGGTGAGCAGTATTTCCACGGCGGCCATGAGGGGGCAGTCGGCGCGGGTGTGGGTGGACAGTTTGGGTCCGGCGCCGTAGGTGGCGGGGTTGAGGGCGGCCAGGGGTCGGCCCGTGGGGTCGACGATGACGGGGTTGAAGTATTGGCCCATGGTGGTGTCCTTTCAAGGATGGGTGATGGATGAGCTGGGGTGGTGATCGGGCCCCGCGCCGGGGCGGGGCCCGATCGGGTGGTCAGGACCGGTCGATGGCTGCGGTGAGTTCGTCGGTGGACACGGGGTTCCAGCCCACCGAGGCGACGGCCCAGGCGGTTTCGCCGATGACTACGACGTCGCCGACGGACAGGCTGCGGTGTCCGGCGCGGCGCCATCCGGTGGCCCAGGTGGCGGTGGGTTCGCAGTTGAGCTCGTCGAAGATGTGCTCGAGTGCGGCGCTGATGGCGGTCTGCTGTGGTCGGTGTCGGTGGGGATGGGCAGGTTGAAAGTTGCGGCGGCGCGCAGCCGCGCGGGTGCGGCGCGGTTGAAGCCGAGGAAACTTGCGGGGACCTCGTTGAGGTACACGGTGGTGGGCACGGTGGGTGTGGCGGTGGTGGTGGTCATGGTGTTCTCCCGTTTCTCGTGGTGAGTGGTGCGCCGGTCAGCGCTGGGGAGCGGTCAATCGGGTGAGGGTGGGCGGTCAACCCCGAAGAGCCGACGCCGGACGGAGCAGGGTTTTCGGCCCGCGAGCGGCAGCGAGCTTGATAGGGCCGAAAAGGTCACTCGGCCTGCGTAGTTCGGCGTCGGTGTGGGTTGACCGGTCGGGCCCCCGGCCGATTAGGCTGCGACCCCTGCTGACGGTTAAAGGTGAGTAGCTACCCAACCCACGCCCGCCGCAGGCGGGCATCCGGCGCCCGCCAGGGCGGCCGCTGCTGCTGGTGAGGTGTGATCCCGGAAGACGCCGGTAGCCCGGTCCCCGCGCGAGGCGGGGCCGGGCCGGGCGGCGCTGCGCTTAGGCGGGCGGCATCCAGGTTCGGATGGTGTCGAGCAGGTCGGTGGTGGTGCTGGTGTCGACGACGGTGATGGGTGTCCGGGCGCCGGCCCGGTTGCGGTAGGTGCCCTGGGCCCGCTCGGCGGCGATGTCGTCCCAGGTGATCTGTCCGACGCGGTTCTGGGCTTCGATCATGGCGTCGAGGAGGCAATCGACGGGCTGGTCGATGGTGGCGATGCAGTCGGTGGTGATGATGGCGGTGGTGATGGACATGACGTTTCCCCTTTCGGTGCGCTGCCGGTCAGCGCTGGGGAGCGGTCAATCGGGTGAGGGTGGGCGGTCAACCCCGAAGAGCCGACGGCGCACGGAGCAGGGTTTTCGGCCCGCGAGCGGCAGCGAGCTTGATAGGGCCGAAAAGGTCACTCGGCCTGCGTAGTTCGGCGTCGGTGTGGGTTGACCGGTCGGGCCCCCGGCCGATTAGGCTGCGACCCCTGCTGACGGTTAAAGGTGAGTAGCTACCCAACCCACGCCCGCCGCAGGCGGGCATCCGGCGGTCGCTCCTAGTGCGCCGGCGCCTCGGGGCCGCAGCGCCGAGGCTCGATGATGAACGAGGGGCACCACGCCAGCGGCGCGCGCTGGCGGGTGCCCTCGGATGCGACTGGTTACTGTTCCGGTGGCGCTGCGTCGGCCAGGGTGGCGAGGTCGAATTCCAGGTCGCGGTCTCCGACGGTGACGACGATGCGCGCGTTGGCGCCGGCGGCGGCGACGTAGCTGGACAGGGTGGACAGCAGCAGGTCGTGTTGGCGTTCGACTTTGGACACCGCGGCTTGTCCTACTCCCAGGCGTCGGGCGAGTTCGACTTGGGTGAGGTCGGCGGCGTGCCGGATCAGTGCCAGGTTCATGGCGTAGGCGCGGTCGTCGTCGCGCATCTGTTGGCGGATCTGGCTGACGCGCTCGGCGCGTTCGGGATCGGCGAGGAGCTTGGTCAGGCGGGCACCGCCGCGGTCTTCGATGGTCATGATTGGGTGTCCTTCCGTTGTTTCCAGGTCTCGATGGCGGCGTCGGCGCGGGTGCCGACGCTGTTGTAGAAGACGTTTCCGATGCGGGCTTTGTCGCCGGCGAACAGGGCGATGACGGCGTGCTCGTGGTCGGGGAACCACACGATGAGCCGCACGGCGATGTCGGGGTCGTAGGGGTGTGAGAGTCGCCAGACGGGATAGGTCTTGGATTGGCGGACGCGGCGCAGGTGGGCGGTGTCGTCTTCGGGTGGCTCGCCAGTTCTTGGAGGTGCTGCAGTTGTGCGGTGATGTAGTCGAGTCGGCGGGCGCTGATGGGGTCGGTATCGGCGTGGTCTTCGAGGCGATCGAGCCAGGTGTTGAACTCGTCGGACCAGTCGATCAACATACGTTGATACTACTCTGAGGGAATACGCCTTGCAACGCATATTGTGGATGTGGAGCGGTTCGCATTGTCGGGCCTCCGTGGTTGAGATGTGTTGGTGCAGAGCTGTTTTCGGGACTGCGGGGCCGGGCCCACCAGGTGGCGGTGAGCCCGCCCCTGACGTTTTAGGTGCGTTCGTCCTCGATGACGCGGTGAGCGATGTGGTAGGCGGCTCGGGTGTTGCGCAGGCTGTCGGACAGGAACGAGGCGATGTCGTCGCCTTGGGGGTTCTCGGCGAACTCGGTGTCGTAGACGTGTGTGCTGGTCAAGGTGGCCAGCGCCTGCTGTGCGCGGGTGAGGGCGTTGATGGCGTCGACCAGGCTGCCGTCGAGGGCCAAGCGGCCTCGGTCGATCTCGATTGCCCAGTCGGCCTGCCAGTCGGCGTCGTTGGTGTTGGTCATGGTGGGTCCTTAAGTTCGTAGTTGCAGTTACTTCGTGTTGTTACGTTGGGCTGTGACCCGGGTGGGTCGGGTGAGGCTGCATGGTCGTAGCCGGCCTGGTGGTGCGGCTTGAAAGGACTGGCCGCCCGGCCTGCCTGGACTCCTCTGGCCGCTGATTGAGATCTGCGATGTGATCGCTTGTTTAAGGAAATGCTGGCGGGGTTGTCCATGGGATCATGTTGGTAGACAGGCGAAAAGAGGGGTGATGACGACGGGCCAGGTGTGGGCTGGAGTGGATGTTGGTAAAGAGCATCACTGGGTTTGTGCGGTCGACGACAGCGGGAAGGTGGTGTTGTCGCGCCGGCTGGTCAACGACGAGCAACCGATCCGGGAGCTCGTCGCTGAAATCGACGAGCTGGCGAGCGAGTGTCGTGGACGGTGGACCTGACCACGGTGTATGCCGCACTGGTGTTGACGGTGCTGGCCGACGCCGGCAAAACGGTCCGGTATCTGGCCGGCCGGGCGGTGTGGCAGGCCTCGGCGACCTACCGCGGTGGGGAGGCCAAAACCGATGCCAAAGACGCTCGGGTGATCGCCGACCAGGCGCGCATGCGCGGCCAGGACTTGCCCGTTCTGCATCCCGATGATGACTTGATCAGCGAGTTGCGGATGCTCACCGGCCATCGCGCCGACCTGGTGGCCGACCGCACCCGCACGATCAACCGGCTGCGCCAGCAACTCGTCGCGGTCTGCCCGGCCCTGGAACGAGCCGCCCAACCGAGCCAAGACCGTGGCTGGGTGATACTGCTGGCGCGCTACCAGCGTCCCAAAGCGATTCGACAAAGCGGTGTTTCGCGGCTGACCAAAGTCTTGACCGATGCCGTGTGCGCAACGCCGCCTCGATCGCGGCGGCTGCGGTGGCTGCAGTGAAAACCCAGACGATGCGCCTGCCCGGCGAAGAGGTGGCCGCCGGGTTGATCGCTGATCTGGCGCGGGAGGTGATCGCCCTCGATGACCGCATCAAGACCACGACGCCGACATCGAGGGCGATTTCGCCGCCATCCACTCGCCGAGGTGATCACCAGCATGCCCGGCATAGGATTTCGGCTGGGCGCCGAATTCCTCGCCGCCGTTGGTGATCCCGCGCTGATCGGATCGGCTGACCAACTCGCGGCCTGGCCGGCCTGGCGCCAGTGTCTCGAGACTCCGGAAAGCGCACCGGACGACTGCACACCCCAAGCGTTACAGTCGCCGACTGCGCCGAGTCATGTACATGTCGGCGTTGACCGCGATCCGCTGCGACCCAGATTCCAAGGCCTATTACCAGCGCAAACGAGACGAAGGAAAGCGGCCGATCCCGCCACCATCTGCCTGGCGCGACGGCGCACCAACGTTCTCTACGCCCTCATCCGTGACAACCGGACCTGGCAACCTGATTCACCCC